>JAAGZM010000736.1 GCA_024206355.1 Gammaproteobacteria bacterium
AGTCAATAAGTCTAAAAAACGTGCAATCAAATGTGTAGGCAAACTCACTCAATGGGTGAATACTAATCCTTCTGTAAGTTGCTGTTTTGAAATAAATAACCATAAGTCAGAGCCGGTCAACTGAGGATTCTAGGATTATAGTTATTGATAATTAGTTATAATGTCGAGGCACTCGTTGACTAACCCCTGTTAATAAATCATAGCCAATCGTTTCTGCACATCGAGCAACGTCATTGGCGTTAATTGTTTCGCCCCACAGTTCCACCGTATCGCCAATTTTAATATCAGAGCATTGGCTAATGTCTGCAGTAATCATATCCATAGATACCCTACCGGCAAGATGAGCTTTTTGTCCGGCAATCAATAAAGGGGTACCATTCGCTGCATGACGAGGATAGCCATCTGCATAACCTACGGCGATGGTAGCAATGGTAGATGGTTTGTCGGCTGTCCAGAAATTTCCATAACCAACATGATCATCTTTTTTGACATCGCGAATAGAAATTACGGTGGATGAAAAAGTCATGGCAGGTCTCAACAACTTGTCTTGTAGATTAGGCTCATCGAAAGGAGAAAGTCCATAGAGCATAATGCCGGGCCGATTCCAGTCCATTCTTGTTGCTGGAAAGCCTAGCAAGGCTGCTGAATTTGCGATGCTAGTTGATAGATTAATATTTTCAGATAATTCGGTGAACGTTCGCACCTGATTTTTTGTCATGATATCTGTCAAGTCGGATGCACAGGCAAGGTGTGAACTTAAGACGATTTTATCATTAACCCAACGACAGTTAGTGAATCGATTTAAAACTGTTTTTAAGTGGCAGCTATTTAGGCCTAGCCGATTCATGCCAGTGTCTAGCTTCAGCCAAACATTTAGAGGAACCTTCAGCTGGGTTTGTGTAATAAGCTTTGCTTGCTCTTCATTTTCAACCATCGTCCAAATGTTATTATTGGCTGCAAAATCAAGTTCTAATGGCTCACTAATGCCTTGTAATATGAGTATTGGTTTGCTGATCCCTGCATTTCGTAATACTACAGCCTCTTCGAAAAGAGCCACTGCGAAAGCTGGAACAAACGGCTCTAACGCTTGAGCAACTTTGCTACTGCCATGACCATAGGCGTCTGCTTTTATTACGGCGATATTTTTTGAGTTAGGGGCGACCTTATTAGCTAACTGGTAGTTAGCTAAAATAGCATCGAGATTTATAGTCGCTTTCGTGTGTCTAGGCATAACAAATACGTTTCAAAAATTAACGATGAGTAAAATCTAAATCTTCAAAGTCAAAACTCCAGTCAGTTGCTTGAGGGAATTTTTTAATTGATAACTTAATTTTTTCAGAGCTTAGATCGGTGACAAAGGTTAGCCAAGAGTCCACTTCAAAACTGCGGTCATCCCATTTTACCCACCACTGATTTTCACTATAGTAATAAATTTTCCCAACTAAACGAGGTGATTTCTCTGCTTGAAAAATAATTTGCTCATTTTCTCTAGAAAGTGATATTTCTCCGAACCAAGGATCATCATATTTACCAAGTCGACTTTGATGTACTTTCGTATTAGTTATCAAAACTTCATCTGGACTGATAATAACTTCATCGCTGCCAGCAGTTTTTTGTTTAGCTTCTCTTGCCTTATCAGCTGCAACATAGAAATCAACCCAATCAACTTTTTCTACATCAATAAATTCTTGTAAAATACCTCTATATAAAGCATTTCTCGCTGAGCTTGATTGCTGATTTGTTAGTATTACGATACCTACGTGCTGATCTGGTAACAGGATGATTTTAGACATTGATCCACTGAGTGTTCCAGTATGCGAAATCTCCCAGTTACCGTGCACATCAGTAACTCTCCAGCCTAAGGCATAACCTCGATAGTTGGTATTATCCATTTGCTTTTGTTTAGCAGAAATAGATAATTGTGTTACGGGCTTCCACATGATATTTCGTTGGGTAACAGAAAATAGCTCGTCACTATTCTCCATTTTGCCTGCTTGAAGCTGAACATTAACCCACTTTAAAAGATCATTTGCACTACACTTAATGCCCCCTGCAGCAGCCATCAGACTTGTCTTATTATTGATTAAGTTTGGAATATTAACTTCAAGATTTTCATCTATGATTACATGAGGAGCCACCAAGTTAGTGACTTTATTGGTATCTATTCCGCCAGCAAAACAATGTTGCATATCTAAAGGCTTGAAAATATTTTTCTCTACGAAATCTTTCCAAGGCATTTTGCTGATGGCGGAGACAACTTCCCCAGCAACGATGTATAAGAGATTATCGTAAGCATATTTGTCTCTAAAGCTAGCCACCGGTTTGAGATATCGAAGGTTATTAATGATGTCTGTTCGGTTGAATTTTGTTGGTTCTGGCCATAACATTAGGTCGCCGGAGCCAATACGTAAACCACTTCTGTGGGTAAGGAGATCAATGATATTAAATTCTTTCGTTACCCAAGGATCATACATTTGGAAGTTAGGTAAATATTGCGTAACTTTATCACGCCATCTGAGCTTACCCTGATCGACTAAAATTGCTAATGCAGCCGCAGTAAATGCTTTACTGTTAGAGGCAATTTTAAAAATAGTATCTTTATCAACGGCTTGTCCATTGTCTATATTGGCTATTCCGTAGCCCTTGAGATGGATAACTTTCCCATTTTCAATAATACCGATAGATATACCTGGAACTTTGAAGGTTTCCATAGCTTTGTTGACGACTGAATCGATACGTTGTGTTTTAGAGCTAGCTGATAAACTGTTAGCAGCAAATAGCAGACTAACGAGCGCGATCTTAATATAAAGCTTCATATTCAAATTTTTACTTTTCATAACAAATAAGTTCATAAAATGATTAATCCAACAACAAGATACATGATCAGTGTTAATCCGCCTGCTACAGCTGCATAGGGTAGCTGTGTTTTAACGTGTTCGAGTAAGTCACAGCCTGAAGCAATTGCCGATACAGCAGTGGTATCTGATATCGGAGAACAATGATCGCCAAATACACCACCACCTAAGATTGCAGCTAGAATTAGCGAGGGAGGTAAACCCATAACCTGAATGATCGGAACACCAATAGGAATTAATATTGCAAAGGTTCCCCATGATGTTCCAGTAGAAAAGGCAATAATGCCACCAACCAAAAATATCATCGGTGCAACGAGATAAAGAGGTAAAAAGTCACCTACCAGCTGAGAGATATAAATGCCCGTACCGAGTAACTTAAGGCTTGAACCAAGCGCTAGAGAAAGAAGTACAATAGCAACCAGTGGTAATAACTCTGCCATGCCATCAAAGCCAATTTTTACCAACTGAGAATGTTTGAATCGACCACTGGTTAGCATCATGCTATAGGCTACTAAACAGGCTAATGCTGTGGCATAAAAAACAGATTTTGAACCACTGCCATCGGACATATTGCCATTGCCTGTCCATAACATGAAACCAACCATTCCACCGACCATAACGAAAAGAGGAACAAGCATGTAGCGTGCTTTAGAAGATTCAATATCGGGTTCATCATCAGTATGGGTAATAGGTTGTGCCTCTGTTCTTGCGAGAGGACCATAATATTTACCGGTGATAGAGGTATAAAAGACGATAGCCAGAGTGATAAGCGCGTAAAAATTAAAAGGTATAGTTCCCCATAGAATTTCAACAGCACTCACCTCAAAGTCGTATGTATTGAGTAATGCTAATACGTAGGCACCCCAAGCATTTAGCAGAATAAGGATACAAATAGGGGCAGAAGTACTATCAATGATATAAGCTAGTTTTGCTCGGCTCATGCCAAACTTATCAAATAAACCTCTCGATAAAATACCCGCAGTAAGAACACTTAAGTTGGATTCAATGAAAACCACAATTCCGGTAAATGTTGTCATCAACGAAACTTGACGCTGGGTTTTAGCGAAACCATTATTAATCAGGTTATTAACAAGAGCGGAAACGCCGCCGGAATGTCTCATATAGGCTAGTAATGCTCCGACCATGACACTAAAAATCAAAATCCGTGTATTACTCGCATCTGCAAAAACAGCCGCTACTCTTTCAAGGGTGGCTAGGCCACCGACAAATGTTTGATTAAAGATATTTAATGAGCTATCGACTGTTTGTTGAAAAAGGTTACCTCCCAGTAAAAATTCTGATGTAAAAATAGCAAGCACAAGGGCCAAGATAACTTCTCGTTTCCAAAGTACAATAATCACAGCAACTAAAGGTGGTAATACTTTTAGCCATTCCATTATTTGACCTCTTTTTTGTTTTAATTATTAGTAATAATCATTAGCAATGAGAGTGCTGTTTATATAATTAAAAACAGTGAAAAATCAATGCGAATCTAGCATGACAGCTAATAAATAATAATATATTATTCGGTAAACATCTATTGGAATATTATATTGAAAAATTGAGACAGGCTATGACTTCTTATCACTATCAAAAGCATCAGCTTCAAATGGAACAGGTATCAATCAAATCGATAGCTACTCAGGTTCAAACTCCTTTTTATTGTTACTCGCAAACAGCAATTTGCAATGCCTACAATAGCTATGTTGAACAGCTAACATCAATGGATACATTAATTTGTTTTGCCGTTAAAGCAAACTCTAATCAGGCGATCCTCAAAACCATGGCTGACTTAGGTGCTGGTGCTGATGTGGTGTCTGAAGGTGAGATGCGCCGAGCGATAATGGCTGAAATTCCTGCCTCAAAAATTGTATACTCCGGTGTAGCCAAAACTCAAAGTGAGATGGAATACGCCTTGTCACAGAATATTCTCCAGTTTAACATTGAGTCTGAAAATGAATTGCTTTTGCTCAGTAAAGTGGCGAGCTCTGTAAATAAGGTTGTAAAAATTGCTTTTCGTATCAACCCAGATGTCGATGCGAAAACACATGCAAAAATTTCTACTGGGAAATCAGAAAATAAGTTTGGAATTCCAATCAGCAAGGCACTTGCTATTTATCAATTAGCTGCAAAGCTTCCCGGTATTCAAGTTCAAGGTGTAGATGTTCACATTGGTTCACAGTTGACGCAACTTGAGCCGTTTGAGAATTGTTTTATATTGATTAAACAACTCGTCGAACAACTTCGAGAAGATGGCCATACAATTAGTATTGTTGATGTTGGTGGTGGTTTAGGTATCGATTATGCAGAGGACGATTCTGAAGTTCCAACTATTGAATCATACTGTGCATTATTGAAACAACAGTTCAGTGACTTAGGTTGTAAGTTGATACTAGAGCCAGGACGCTCACTCGTTGGCAATAGCGGTATACTAGTTTCAAAAGTTATCTACCTTAAAGAAGGTGAGGAACGAACTTTTGTCATTATTGATGCAGCGATGAATGATCTGCTAAGACCTAGCATGTATGATGCATTCCATAATATTTTGCCAATCACAGAAACTGAAGAACAGGCATGTTACGATGTGGTAGGTCCTATTTGTGAAACAAGTGATACCTTTGCACGTACTCGAATAATGTCGGTTATTAACGAAGGCGACTTGATAGCAATTGACAGTGCTGGTGCCTATGGTGCTGTGATGTCATCCACTTATAATACCAGGTTACAGGTCCCTGAAGTTTTGGTGAAAGATAACCAATTTAGTATTATCAGAGAAAGAACTGACTATGAGCAGTTGATTAATCAAGATCAGTTGACTGCTTGGCAGTAAAAATCAAT
>JAAGZM010000737.1 GCA_024206355.1 Gammaproteobacteria bacterium
AACATGTACGAGTATTTGCGAGGCACAACTCACAGCGACAACTGATGTATCGAAAATCACCAAAGACATATTACGCTAACAATTACTTGAGCTAAGCAAGTATTGGTTTTACTTTAATAAGTGACTTATAAACAGCGTCAGTAAATTGATCGATAACCGATTCATCCATAGGTGTTGATAATGTACCACTTGCTGTATGGATCATCATGATACCTTCATCATAGAGTTCATCAATAAAAGCACTTAATGCCTTAGCTTCTTTCTCAGTTGGATGAGTTTCTCGATAATTGGTCGGTGCATTCTCTTTCAAGTGAATTCTAAATAAGGAGCCAGCTCCAGTTACACTTCCTGGGATATCCGCTGTTTTAAAAACATCCTTCAAACTTGCACGTGTGTAATCACCAAGCTTATTGATTTTTGATACAGCATCTCTATCAAATATTTCCATAGCAACTAATCCAGCAGTCATCGTTACTGGGTTAGCTGAAAAAGTACCAGAATGAGGTAATAACAATCCTCTTTCACCTTTGGTAAAGACACCCATGACATCAGCATGTCCTGCTAATGCTCCAACAGGGAAACCACCACCAATCATTTTTCCCATAGAGGTTAGATCAGGTGTAACGCCTAACTGTTCTTGCATTCCACCGTATTCACTTCTATAGGTAATCACTTCATCAAACATCAGAATTGCACCATGGGTCGATGTCCACTCACTAAGTGCTTTGGCAAACTCAGCCTTCACTGGCACCATTCCAATTCGATGAGGAATAGGATCAATGATGACACAGGCGATTTCATCTTTATATTCATCAAGAATAGCAGCAGCTTGTTCTGGCTCATTAAAAGGAAGAATAATCACGTCTTCGATAACAGAACTCGGAGTGCCATGAGCCAGCGGAACTGGGTTTGGACGTTCTAAATCACCCCAGTTGCTAGGGTTAGGGGCTTGACTGACTTCTGCATAGTCATAGGCGCCATGATAGCTACCTTCAACCTTAGCTATTTTAGTACGGCCAGTAAAAGCTCTCGCCGCTTTCATCCCTGCCATTACGGCTTCAGTTCCAGAATTTACAAAACGTATTTTTTCAAAACTCTCAGAGCGGCTGCATAAATGTTCAGCAAATAAAATTTCTGCTTCAGTAGCCATGGTAAACGCAGTGCCCTGCTTTAGCTGTTCTGATACAGCACTAACAATGGGCTCAAAAGCATGACCATGAATATGTGATGCCATATTATTTGCAAAGTCAATGCGCTCAACACCATCAACATCAAAAACCTTACAACCTTTAGCATTCTTTACATACAGTGGATGCTTGCCACGCAATAATGTATTTCTACTAACTCCACCAGGAAGCACTTTTTGTGCTCTTTCAAATAAATCAGCACTGATAGGGGATGATATTTTTGACATCGCTGTACTCTCTTATTTATTACGGTAATACTTACTTTGGCAACAAGATCGCATCAGTTTTTGCTGCAACTTCCTCAAATTCAACACCAGGCGCTAATTGGCGAACACGAAAACCTTCATCTGAAACATCGATGATCGCTAAATCCGTAAAAATACGACTAACAACTTGTTTGCCTGTTAATGGATAACTACACTGTTTCACTAATTTTGCGATTCCATTTTTTGTCGTATGCTGACTGATCACAAAAATTGTTTTAACACCAGCAACTAAGTCCATCGCACCACCGACGGCCGGTATTGCGTCAACAGCACCTGTAGACCAATTAGCGAGATCACCTTTTTCAGAAATCTGCATAGCACCGAGAACACAGATATCGATATGTCCACCTCGGATCATCATAAAACTATCAGCATGATGGAAAAAGCTAGCGCCAGGAACAGCAGTTACTGCTCTTTTACCCGCATTGATTAACTCTGGATCTTCTTCCCCTGGTTCGGGTGAAGGCCCCATACCTAATAAACCATTTTCCGTATGGTAGATAAACTCTCGACCTTCTGGAACAAATTTTGCGACAAGCTCAGGAATGCCGATACCCAAGTTCACAAAGGAACCATCTGGGATATCCAAGGCAGCAAGCTCAGCCATCTGCTCGCGGCTCCAGCCTTTTTCTTTAGTTGCGTTACAGTTATCAGTACTCATGGATATTTCACCCCTGCAGCAATGAGATCAGACTCGACAACTGGATTAGTAACTTCTACGACACAATCTACAAAAACATTCGGTGTAATCACCTGCTCAGGGTCAATATCACCTATAGCAACAAGCTTACGAGTTTGGACAATAGTCGTTTTCGCAGCAGTACACATAATGGGGTTAAAATTTCTTGCGGTTTTGTTATAGGTCAAATTTCCCAAACAATCTGCTTGTTGGCTTTTTATCAATGCGAAATCTGCTTTCAAACCAAACTCAAGCACATAGTCACGACCATCGATATTGCGAACTTCTTTACCTTCCGCTAATGGCGTATCTACCGTAGTGGCTGTGTAAAAGGCAGGAATTCCTGCACCACCTGCCCTTATACGTTCAGCTAGTGTTCCTTGGGGGACAATCTCAAGCTCGATCCGGCCATCTCGATAAAGTTCAGGAAAAACTTTTGAGTGGCTAGAACGAGGATAAGAACAAATCATTTTATTAACCTGATCATTACCTATTAAGGCAGCAAGGCCAACTTCACCATTGCCGGTATTGTTATTGATCACAGTTAAATTTTTTGTACCCTGATCGATTAAAGCATGGATAAGTTCAGTCGGACTCCCTGCTTCACCAAAGCCGCCAATCATTACTGTAGCACCATCAAATATATCGATGATTGCTTCAGCAACTGTTCTCACTTGCTTGTCTATCATTTAACGCCTTCAAATAAACCGGCTTCATCATAAAGCACTCGATCATTATAGCCACTGAACCATATTGCTTCTGGGTTACGACCTAACATTGCCACTTTACCGCGATCAGGCGCATCTGCAGCACCACGCAATAATTTCATAATAACCATTCCGTTTTCACCACCTGGAACTCCTGGAAGCGGATCATTGGTTACTGCGACAACTTCAGTTTTACCCTTATAGTGTGTAATAGAAAGTCGAGCATGGGTTTCAACACCAGATAAACCTTTTTGTGATTCGTTGAGAATATTCCAAGCTTCTTCTATCGGTACATTAAATGCTTTATGACCAATGATATCTCTACCACAGAAGTAGTAATGATTTTCAACACCATTACGCTTCAATTCTCTTTGTTGAATGCGTAAAGCATCAGAGTCATTGTTGATGCCGCGAATAATAGGCGCCTGATTATCAATGTTTATCCAGTTACGACTGCGCATCCTTTTGATCGATGCTTTCGTTGCAGGTACCCACTCAAGTCCACCTTCAGGATCATCAAAATAGTTGCCATCACTGTTTTTAGCAAGAAACTCATCAGGGTGATTGAAGTGGATCATCAGTCTTAGACTAACACCCGGATATTGTGCATGAAATTTATCAAGCATATCCATAAAAGTGTCGTCAAAACGTTCAGGATAAAAGGACAATTCTTTTGTACCTAAACGGATATTTTCAATGCCAGCTTCAGCTAACGCTGAGAGCCATGCCGCAATATTTTTATTACCAAGCACCATCGGATCACCGCCAGACATTAATATCTCGCGTAACTTTTCACGACCGGTATCAGGATGTCTGCCGCCGTTTTCAGCAACAATTTTATTGTGCTCTTTAACGTAGGTAACAATTTCACTAATTTGTGCTAAACCCTTTGGAGCAGTACTACCGTCTGGACGTTCAACTTCTTTCTTGGCAATTAATTCTTCACGATAACAAAAACGACAATGGGCTGAACAAGTAGAAGCAACATAAATTAAGCCTAATTCATATTTGTGAATTAAACCTTCAACAGGGCTGTAATCCATTTGTTTACCCGGATCAGCAGCACCATCCATATCAAATGTTTCTAAGGGTGAGGCTTTTACCAATACTTGAATTGGTACACTATTTTTCGCCAAATCGTAGTAGTGGCGTGTCATTTTGACTGGCATACGAGCTTCAACATCATTGTTTGTGCCTTTCAAATTCATCAGCACTTTTAGCTCATCGGCACTATAAAAAGACAACATATCTTCAGGAACTTTACCTTCGACAAACTTCTTAAGACCGGTAACAATTTGTCGATCATATTTACCGTTAACAACCGTATCTAAAAAAGCTTGTTCTTTCTCAGATGGATGATATTTTTCTGCCTTAGCCATAATTGTAGTTACCTATATTTTAAAAAATTTAATTGCTACTTTTGATGAATTTCATCTTACATTAATCACTATGTCTTAACAAATTACCTGCTAAGGATCACTTGTTAAGAGTAATAAGCTCCAAAACGATTTGCTAAGAACTTATCGAAATCTGTATCTTCTTGTTTAACGAAACCTTTTTGCGGTAAATCACCATTTACCATCATATCCAGCATAGTACAAATACCTGCTGCGGTAGTTATTTGTATCGCACTGTATTGTTTATTAAGTATTTCTTTCGAATAAACTTTATGAGCATAGCTCTCCTGCATAAAACGACCATTTCTTTCACCAGAAACCGTGACAAAAATCAACACCACATCTTGCAGTGTCATTGGCAATGCATGCTCGAAGATATCCTTCATTAAATCTTGACGTTCATTTAAACGTAAATCTTGTAATAATAGCTTTAGAATATCTCTGTGGCCTGGGTATCTGACCGTGCGATAATTTAAATTTTGTACCTTGCCTTCTAACGTTTCACAAAGCGTTCCAAGGCCACCAGATGTATTAAATGCTTCATACTCTAAACCATCAAGATTAAAAATTTCTAGCTCTTCAAGAGGAGGAACTTCACGAAGTTCACCACTGACAATTGCTTCACATGGATTACAATATTCATTGATCAAACCATCGGTAGACCACGTCAAATTATACTTTAATGCATTTGAAGGATATTTAGGGAGAGCCCCTACTCGCATGTGAATATTTTGTAAACTATCAAACTTTTTAGCAAGATGATAAGCGACGATGGAGATAAACCCCGGTGCCAAACCACATTGAGGAATAAAGGCCACCTCACTATCTTCAGCAAGCTTTTTGACGAGACGTGTGCTTTTAACATCTTCGGTAAGATCAAAATAATGTAATCCAGTAGCTTTCGCGGCAGGTGCAATATACTGACTCATTGTATAAGGCAATGCCGATAAAACTGCGTATTTACCAAGCATAACAGCTTGTAATTGTTCCGAACTCGTTGCATCAATTTGCTGTAATTTTATACAGTCGTGTTTAGGCATTCGCGCAAGAGAGTCTTCACTAAAGTCAGCGACAGTCACATTATAATCATCACTATCAGCCAATAAAGCACTAATCATTTCACCGATTTTGCCGGCACCCATTAGTAAAATTTCTTTCTTACTCACGTCATAATTCCTTATAATTTTTATTTGATTTATGATCCTAGAATCCTCAGTTGACCGGCTCTGACTTATGGTTATTTATTTCAAAACAGCAACTTACAGAAGGATTAGTATTCACCCATTGAGTGAGTTTGCCTACACATTTGATTGCACGTTTTTTAGACTTATTGACT
>JAAGZM010000738.1 GCA_024206355.1 Gammaproteobacteria bacterium
CGCTCTTTACCCAGTTCTGCAGTAAATAACCTAGCCATTTTCTTGGTAAATTCTGGCTCATTATAAGTCGCTGGTGTGTACTCATCTTTTATCGTCATAACGGGCAATAATTTTTCGGGTAAGCCCATAGCAATAGCTTCACCTTTGGCAATTCTTGCGATACCATCGAGTAAGGTTTGTCGTGTTTCATCGGAGTAACTGCGAACGGTTAATAATAATAAAGCCTGATCAGATATAATATTATGTTTAGTACCAGACTGAAAGCTGCCAACAGTAACAACGGCAGGATCTTGGGGGTCTAATTCACGGCTAACCAGTGTTTGCAGTGCACCAACTATGCGTGAGCCAAGCACAATAGGATCTTTAGTTGCGTGTGGATAAGCACCATGGCCGCCAATCCCCTTCACCTCAATATTAACACTATCAACATTAGCAAAAGTAAAACCTGGAGTATATCCAATAACTCCGGCTTTTAAACTGGCAGAGTTATGAAAAGCGATAGCATAGTCAGGTTTTGGAAAGCGTTTATATAGGCCATCAGCCAACATGTCTTTAGCGCCACGCCCGCGTTCTTCAGCAGGTTGCAAGATCATCACTAAGGTACCAGACCATTTGGCTTTATTTTCACTGAGTAATTTTGCTGTTCCAAGCCAACTTGTCATATGGGTATCATGCGCACAGGCATGCATAACATGGGACTGCTGACCTTCTTCGGTTGTACTTGTTACTTTAGAGGCAAAGGCTAAGCCTGTTTGTTCTTTTACTGGTAGTCCATCCATATCCGCACGAATTAAGACGGTAGGTCCATTGCCATTTTCTAGTATCGCAACAACGCCCGTGCCACCAACTTTTTCAGTTACGTCAAAACCTAAAGTTCGAGCTTTACTGGCGAGTTTTTTTGCTGTTTTAAACTCGACACTAGAAAGCTCAGGAGTTTGATGCAAATCTTTATAGAGCACCATTAATTCAGGCATAGCCCCTTGCACTAAAATTGAGTTGTTATTGGCAGCATAAGTTAAAGGACTGTTTACAAAGCATAAAACTGAAGATATAAAAGCTAAATATTTCATGATCTTACTCAGTGAAAGAAAAAATCTATATTAACTTAATGGACTAAGCTGTTCAAATCTGGAAATAGGCTACACAGTTTTATCATTTCGCTAGTCAATCAGTTGTCCGATATTGTCAAGATATCAGTGCAATCCAGTAATAATATTGAGGTAGGTAATCACAGGTAAAGAGGCATTAATGGTTTAAATCCATGAACAAAGGTTACAAAATATTAAAATTGTTGGTGAATAAATCAATTTAATCCAGATAATTATATCCAAAATTGAGGGGAAACATAGTGACATATTTAAAAACAATACTGGCAAGAAGTATTTCTGCTGCTATAGCAATAGGAATAACAAATGTAGCCTATGCAGAAGAATCTGAACAAGAAGAAGGCCTGCAAAAGATCACTATCACTGCACAAAAGCACGAACAGAATGTCACAGAAGTTGGCATGAC
>JAAGZM010000739.1 GCA_024206355.1 Gammaproteobacteria bacterium
GACTGATCACCATTCGCTGTATGCAGCCTTTCGAGATTGTAATATCTCATGTAGGCAGCGACATCGTTTTTCATAAATTCACGTGTTGGTTGAGTAACTTTAAAAATCCAATCATGCTTTAGACTTCCGAAGAATCGTTCAACAACGGCATTATCCCAGCACGCTCCAACATCACCCATACTGGCTCGAATGTGATAACTGACCAACAACTTACGATAGCGTTTACTCGTGTACTGAGAACCCCTATCACTGTGAAAAACAAGCCCCTTTGGTGGTTGACGTAAGTTGTAGGCCTTGACCATCGCTTTATAAATTAAATCAGTGGTCATGCGCTTATCGATATGCCAACCAACGATCCTGCGTGAAAAAAGATCCATCACAATTGCCAAATACATCCAGCCTTCACCGGTCTTTAAGTAGGTGACATCACCGGCCCAAACCTGATTAGCGCCAACAGGGTTAAAGTTCATATTTAACAAGTTATCAGCCACAGCATCACTGTGCTTACGTTTCGTCGTTACCTTGTACGCAATTCGCTGGGTTACTTTTAAACCCAGTTTGTCCATTAATTTACGAACTCTATAACGGCCAATTTCAAAGCCTTCTTCGCGTAGTTTCTTCATCATTTCTCGACTTCCCAAGCTGTTCCTGCTTTTCTCGAACAGCTTCTTTAATCGCCTGTACAAGTGAAGCGTCTGGACACTAATAATCTTGCCTGGTCGATTA
>JAAGZM010000740.1 GCA_024206355.1 Gammaproteobacteria bacterium
CCAAGAGGAAATGTTGCAAGCTATGGGCAAATTGCAACCATTGCTGGCATACCAAGAGGTCATCGTGTTGTTGCAAGAGCACTGAGAAATAATCCTGGCAATTCTGAGTTACCTTGGTATCGAGTTATTCGTGCAGATGGACGCTCAGGTATGGCTAAAGATTCAGAAAGTTACTTACAGCAATTGTCCTTATTAAAAGAGGAAGGCGTGCTTGCTCATAATGGTAGAGTTGATATGAAAAGGTATCAATGGCAACCAGACTTAGATCTCTTATTGTTTAGACCATTGGATTTATAACATGATAATATGGGCAAAATTATTGACGCTAAAATTTTGGCTTGTCTTGATAGCCGAAATATTATTTGCCACAGCAATTTTTATGGCACTGAGTGCATGGCAAGAACAAGATATGCTGGACTATGACTCTAACCTGCCGACACTGAATGCTTCCTCTCTTAACGGTACCATGTATCAGTTCCATGAAGTTCTTAATAATAGTAAAAAAACGCTCGTCTATTTCTTCGCACCTTGGTGTAATATCTGCCACCTTAGTATCGGTAACTTGAATATTATTAGGAATCAAATTGATGAAGATGATTTATTAATTATTATTGTAGCACTCGACTGGAAGTCAAAGACTGAGGTGGAAGAATTTATTGCTGACCATGATTTAAATTTTCCTGTTTTGCTCGGAAACAAGCAATGGCAACAGCAATATAAAATCACAGGATTCCCAAGTTACTATGTTCTCAACCAGCAAGGCGAAATTCTTTCTCGATCAATGGGTTACAGCTCAAGTATCGGTATGTTACGAAGGATTTTTCTCCAGTAACCACTATTTGTCATTTGCAGTTAAATCTGGCCAATGAGAACTAATCATCTCACCTTTTTCACTAAATCCATGGCAGCTATTAAGCATCGTCACTGCAACATGGCGGAAGGCCTTCTCTTTGCCACTCTCATTGATATTTTGCTGTAAATGCCAAGTATAGACAGTTTGAAATGCTGTTGCGGCAGCAATGATGAGCATGTCGTTTAGGTGTGTACATCCGGTCACACCTGCAAACATTGTTTTTACCTTACCACGCCAACCTGCTTCAATTTTCTCTCCAATTAACTTCTTATACCAAGGATTCGGATCACTACAGGCGTTCAAGGGAGCAAGATCTGTACTAGCTTCAATGTTTTTTATTAATAACCTAGAGTCAATCGTTAACCTGAGAGAAATATCATGCAGAGGTACGCCTGCTTCAATTTCACCTCGCTCTAAGGCAAGAGAATGTTCAGATTTTGTATCAACCAAGCGTGTTTCAATGTCCCATAGCCCGTCTTCTCGAAGGAATCCTTGACTATCAATATTACGCCGATGAATTTTTTTTCGAGCAACATGTTCAGATAATGGCATAACAATTTTATTCTATTAAAAATTAAAGATCTGACTATTCTACTTCAAGATGAACAAGATGTATTGTTGTTCTTCAAAGAACGCTGTATCTTGTCAGAATAATTGGTATGAAGGAATAATTATGACATCAACAGTTGTTAAAAAATGGGCTCTTTTTTCAGGACCTTTGGTTGCAGTTCTTATAACACTTTTTGTAATTAATTTAGGTTGGCCAACCGACCGAGCATTTACCCTTGGTATCACATTATTAACTGCTATCTGGTGGATATTTGAACCTGTTCCGATACCAGTTACATCATTGATACCTTTATCGCTCTTTCCTATATTAGGTATTTTAACATCTAATCAAATTGGGCAATCTTATGGTAGTCCACTGATATTATTATTGTTAGGCGGATTTATCCTTTCAACAGCATTGGCTAAAAATAATGCTCACCGTAGAATTGCACTTGGCATGGTGCGCCTATTTGGTCAGCATTCTAATCGTGGACTTGTTTTTGGCTTTATGGCTGCCTCTGCTGTGCTTAGCATGTGGATATCTAACACAGCTACAACATTGATGTTACTCCCTGTTGCCTTAGCTATTCTAGAAAGTAGCAACGATGAAAAATTAACCATTCCTCTACTACTTGGTATTGCTTATGCTGCCAGTGTAGGTGGGATCGGGACACCTATTGGTACACCACCCAATTTAGTTTTTATGAAAGTCTATGGTGATATTGTTGGTGAAGCTCCAAGCTTTACTGACTGGATGAAATGGGGCATTCCAGTCGTGGTTATTTTTGTGCCTATTATTGGTTTGTGGCTAACCAGAAATTTATCCGGTAAGGGAGAGTATCAATTACCTGAAAACACGCCATGGACAAGTCCAGAACGTCGAGTCCTAACTGTATTTTTACTGACAGCCTTAGTTTGGATAACACGGAAAGAGCCTTTTGGTGGATGGTCATACCTATTCGATTTACCCGGTGCTTCTGATGGCTCAGTTGCCCTAATTTCTGTGGTGATTCTATTTCTTGTTCCTGACGGAAAAGGTGGTAAATTACTTGATTGGCCAACAGCAAATAATATTCCATGGGGTGTTTTACTATTATTCGCTGGTGGTATAGCCATTGCCAAGGCATTTATCGTTACAGGATTATCTCAAGTTATTGGCGATGCGCTTTCTATTTTCACATCCATGCCAATTCTCTTACTGATTATGGCGCTTGCTATTTGTGTAACTTTTTTAACCGAGCTTACGTCAAATACTGCGACAACCACTCTGCTAATGCCAATCCTGGCAGCAACGGCAATCAGCGCTGACATGGATCCTTTAATCTTGATGGTACCAGCTGCAGTTAGTGCTAGCTGTGCTTTTATGTTACCTGTAGCAACAGCGCCTAACGCAGTAATTTTTGGTAGTGAAAAAATTACCGTCGATAGAATGATTCGGGAAGGTTTTGTTTTAAATATTATGGGGGCATTAATTATTAGTGGTGTCTGCTATTTCATACTCACCTAACACTTATTCAAGAAAGCCTGAAAAATGGCTTTCGCTTCTTTTGATTGCAGAAGTTTCCCAAACACATCGAGTTCTTGGCTAATACGTTCCTCAACAGTGTTAGGCGCAGATTTTAACAAACGTTTCGTCTGTAAGAGCGCATTGACAGGAAGTGAAGTTAACTTTTGACACAAAGCCATCGCCTGTAACCGTACTTCCCTCGTTTCAACAACACGATTAATTAAGCCTAACTTTTCTGCCTTTTCTGTATTGAAAGCTTCTCCTAACAAGAGTAATTCAGCTGCTTGATGGTGGCCAACAAGATTAGGTAAAAGGAGACTTGATGCCGCTTCAGGGCATAAGCCAAGTGGAACAAAAGGTAGTGCAAACTTTGTTTCTTTTGCTGCAACAACTATATCACAATGCAGCAGTATTGTTGTACCAATACCGATTGTACTTCCATGCACCCCAGCAACTATTGGCTTTTCAAAATTAGTCAGTATCCGTAGTAATCTTACGACTTCTTTTTTCTCAAATGCTATATCAGAATCAAGAAAATCTGCAATATCATTACCAGCAGTAAAGCAATCACCTTTACCTGCGAATAAAACAACATGGATTCCTTCATCGGTCTTTGCTTTAACTAATGCTTCATTAATAATTTTGTACATATCATTGGTTAAAGCATTTTTCTTATCAGGACGATTAAGTTCTATCGACAAAATGCCTTGCTCTATACTAACTATCACTTGTTGCGCTTCAGTCATTATGAGTCTCCTGAGTAAAATAATTGTTCTGATTAATTAAACAAGAGTATGTCATACTATTAAAATATTTAGGAGAATTTCTTAGCAAATGAATACTATGAATACTGATGAACTACTAAACAGATTAGAAACGTTAGAAACCCGGCAAGCATTTCAGGAAGATACAATCGAGTCTCTTAATGCTGTTATTATTCAACAACAGAAAGATATTGACCGATTAGAATTAAAAGTTGGAGCTTTACAAGAAAGAATGAAACAATCAGGTGGTAATCAACCTGAAATGTCGGCAGAGGAACCTCCTCCACCGCATTATTGAGATTATTATCTAGCCGTTGTACTTTCCAAATACGAGTGTTGCATTTGTGCCACCAAAACCGAAACTATTGGACATTACAGTATCTAGATTTGCATCATCAATACGTTTTGTAGCAATATTTAGTCCTGATGCATTTTCATCAAGATTGCTGATGTTTGCACTTGCCGCAACAAAGTTGTTTTCCATCATCAACAAACTATAAACAGCTTCTTGTACGCTTGTTGCACCTAATGAGTGACCCGTCAAAGATTTTGTAGAGCTGATATGCGGTACTTTCTCACCGAATACTTCACGAACAGCTTTTAGTTCTGCGATATCACCAACCGGGGTAGATGTACCATGGGCATTGATATAATCAATTGGACGATCAATATCCATCATAGATTGGCGCATACAACGTGCCGCGCCTTCACCTGAAGGAGCAACCATATCGAAACCATCTGAAGTCGCACCGTAGCCGATAACTTCTCCATAAATTTTTGCTCCACGGGCTTTTGCATGTTCGAGCTCTTCAAGTACTAGCATACCGCCACCTGAACCGATAACAAAGCCATCACGATCAGCATCGTAGGCACGAGAGGCGGTAGATGGATTGTCATTGTATTTGGTCGATAGTGCACCCATACCGTCAAACATGATGCTCAATATCCAACTTTCTTCTTCACCACCACCGGCAAAAATTACGTCTTGCTTGCCCATAGCAATTAATTCGTAGCCATTACCTATACAATGTGCACTGGTTGCACAGGCTGATGATATTGAGTAGTTAACGCCTTTAATTTTAAAGGGTGTGGCTAAACATGCAGAAGTTGTCGAACACATAGTCTGAGGTACACGGTAAGGTCCAACACGCCGAATACCTTTTTCTTCAAACACAGAAACAGCATCATATTGCTTACTGGGGTTACCACCACCAGAGCCCACAATAAGACCTGTCATAAAATTTGATACATCAGAGCCTTCAAGACCAGAATCTGTAATAGCCTGTTGCATAGAAAGATAAGCATATGCTGATGAGTCACCCATAAAACGTCTAACTTTACGATCAATTAGTTCTTCAACATTAACTTGAGCCTTACCGTAGACTTGGCTGCGTAAACCTCTCTCAGCATATTCTTCGCTAAAAGTGATACCTGGGCGCCCTGCTTTTAGTGAGTCTAATACTGACTCTTTGTCATTTCCTATACAAGAAATGATACCCATTCCAGTCACTACTACTCTTCTCATGCTTCTCATTTTTCTAAAATCCTCTCAATGATCTGTCACAATTACATATCTTGTGGTGACGTAAATAATCCCACACGTAAATTCTTTGCTGTATAAATTTCACGGCCATCGACTGACATTCTGCCATCTGCAATGATAAGTACTAACTTACCTTTTAAAACACGTTTAACATCGATGGTATATTTAACAAGCTTAGCTGTTGGCAATACCTGACCTGTAAACTTAACTTCTCCAACACCTAGGGCTCTACCTTTTCCTGGCAAACCTTGTGTTGCCAAAAAAAAACCTGCCAATTGCCACATAGCATCAAGACCTAAGCAACCAGGCATAACTGGATCACCTGGGAAGTGGCAAGCAAAAAACCAGAGATCAGGATTGATATCTAATTCTGCATGTATAAGGCCTCGGCCATACTCACCTTCTTCAGATTCCATTTTCGTAATTCGATCTATCATCAGCATATTTGGTGCCGGTAACTGAGCAAAGTCAGAACCAAAGAGTTCGCCTGTTGAAGATTTCAATAGTTCTTCGTAGTCGTAAGGTCTATGAGTCATTCTGAAGTTTTCCAAAGATAAGAGTTCACACTCTGAACAAATTAACATGTACCGATATTAGTAGAATATCAACACAATCCTAAAGTGACGCTATTATGCCTATATTTTATGTCTTTACTGGTATGACCAGAACTTAAAAAGAGGCTTTTTGCAGCTATTTACCAGCTTTTTTCAAGATTCCTATCAATAATTGCATTATCTCACAGAATTAAAGTTGTTTCACTGAAATTAGTGGCACTTTGAGAGGAGAACTTGGTAAGACAACATCACCAGTCAAATAGCGTCCATCATCCGTTAAACCCTTCAATTTAGTCGGCAGTATTAGACCTGAAATATCTCTAGTAGCTTGTACAATAACTCGGTGATAGTTAGCTGTATATCCAGAGAATTGGAAGCGTTTATCTGTAAGTGTTTCAATTCCTGATTCACATAAAATGTCGATTTCTGTGCCTACCATTTCCGCCATGTACTGTTGTTTCATAGTCTTGGCAATATTTGAGAGTTCTTTGCTACGTAATTTTTTAATAGTAGGAGAGATTTGATCCGGCAGTTTTGCTGCTCTAGTACCTTCACGATGGGAGTAGCTAAAAATATGGATATGCCCAAATCCTATTTCATTAATAAAATCGAGCGATTGTTGCCACTCATATTCTGTCTCACCTGGAAATCCTACAATGATATCGGTTGTGATATTAAAGCCTGAGACAGCTTTCCTTGAGTCATTCACCAACTGCCTAAAACTATCTTGATTGCAACGCCTAGACATCCTTTTTAACACCATATCACTGCCCGATTGCAATGGAAGATGCATATGAGGCATAAGCCGCTTATTTTCAAATAGTTGAAAGAAAGTATCAGGTAGATCCCATGGTTCAACCGAAGCAAATCGTATTCGTTTAATATCAGTGTCTGCTAGAATAGCTTTCACTAACTGCATCAAACTAACATCTAAATCACTACCGTATCCACCAACATGTACACCAGTTAATACGACCTCATATATCTTCTGTAAACTGTAGTTATTTATCTCTGTAATGATGTCGTTAATTGTTCGACTGCGCTCATCACCTCTAGCAACTGTTACAATGCAATAACTACATCGGTAACGACAACCATCCTGTATTTTAATAAACGCTCTATCTCTATTTCTTATAAAGAGAGCTGATTCTCCTGGTTCTGTTGCAAAGGCAGGCATTGTTTGTAATAGTTGTTCATCGTGTTGAAAATGTTCATTTATTTTTTCAACCAGTTGTTCTTTTTCACTGTTATCAACAACTAAATCAACACCCAATATTGCAGCAGCTTCAGATTCATTAAGTGATGCATAACAACCTGTTACAACTAAACGAGCAGTAGGATTTTCTCGATGGAGTCGACGAATTAATTGCCTTGATTTTCTGGCTGCCTCGCCGGTTACAGCGCAACTATTTAAAACTAATAAGTCAGCATTTTCCATTGCTGATAGTTGATGTCCTGCATCAAGAAACTGCTGCCCCCACAGTTGTAACTCTGCTTCATTTAGTCGGCAACCTAAAGACTTTAAGAAAACTCTCATAAATTTATTTTGACGATTCTAACTACTCTGTTTCTTCTGCCGACTGACTTTCTTTTTCATCAGCTGGCCAATCAACACCTAACCATTTTGCATACATCTTCTTTTGTAATTCAGTAGCATTTTCAATGTAGGTAAGCTCAAGAGGTGTTGAAGGCTTAGACTCAAGTTCCATCACTGTTTCTTTTAAAAGGTTACGACGGAAAAAAGTTACCTTAACTTCATCTTCTGCGTTAAATTTATTGATTAAGAGTTTAAATTTTCCTTCCTGAACTTTTATGCCATTAATAGCAACGAGTATATCATCTGCTGCGAGCCCTGCTTTCCACGCAGGTGTATTTTGAGGTACCATAGATATTTTATTATTGTTCTCTAGTTCACTCATAATTATACCTGTCCAGATATCTTGATCCGTAGAATCTCCATGAGACATCTCTAAGCCTAAACTTAGAAATAAATCTTTAAAATTTATATTTCCTACAGATTCCATTTTACTCTTCCACAGCTTTGAAAAGTCTTTACCCGAAATTTCTTTCAGTAAATCTTGGATATCTTGTGACGAGAAGCCTCTTTCTGAAATAGGAAATCGTTCATATAGTAATTTGTGAAGCTGAGCATAGCCTTCAGTTGCGTCAGTACTTTTTAATAACTCAACATCCATTAGTAAAGAAAGCATGTTGCCTTTAGTATAAATATTCACACTCGAATTATTAGCGCGATCTCCACCGTCTTCTATCCAAGCATCAAAACTAGATTGTTGAGCAGTCATCACTTTACGTCCTGGTCGGTCGATATAAATTTGTACTTTTTCTGCTAAATCTATTAAATAGTCTTTAGCAGTCAATAGCCCTGCTCTGACAAGAAGCTGATCACTAAAATAACTTGTCGACCCTTCAGAGATCCACAATAAATCAGAATAGTTTTCTTGAGTGTAGTCATATTTCCAAATGCCTATTGGTCGATAGGCTTTTACATTCCATGTATGGATGAATTCATGAGAGCTCGTAGAAAGAAAACTTTGATAATCTATTTTATCAGCAAAACCCATCGCATCACGCTGAATAACTGTTGAGTTGATATGCTCAGTTGCACCGGTTGCGTCTGAGGTAGCATGAACAATAAACAGGTATTTTTGAAAAGGATATCCGCCCCACATTTTTCCATGCTCAACGACCATCTTTTTATAATCTTCAACAATTTTTTTACCGTCAAAATTGCCTTTACCCCAGATAACTAACTCATAATCTTTGTCATCGGCTTCAAAGGTATAATACTCATGTATACCTGTCTCAATAGGTGATGATGCAAGAATGTGGTAATTGTTAGCCTCAAATTTATGTTTTCCTCTTCGCTTCATACCTGAGCGTGAACGCCAAGCATAAGGCACATCTAATTCAACGGTTAAACGTTTATCAATAAATTCAGGTGAATAGATAAATGTACTCACCCCATCTAGGTAAGCATGGGTATCATCAATATGTCGAGCACGTCGTGCAAGCTGATTTGCATAGAGCTGATAACTTACTGCAATTTTTGTTGGTTTATCTAAATACACTCGCCAAGTATTTTTATCAACTTTTTTGGCTTTAAGATCATTTCCTTTTGTATCGGTCACGCGCAAATGTCGAATACCGTTCGCAAGGTTAAGTACTTTATAGTAACCCAACCGCCAAGCCGGCATAATAAAATCAACCGTCTTAGAATCAGTATGAGGAAATAATACGGTAACTTCAGCAAGATGATGATCTGCATCGGCAATCTTTATCGAGTAATTAACCGTATTAATGGCAGCATGAATAAAACTTGAAGTGAGAATGATAACTAACACAAAAACAACTTTCATCGAACATACTCTCTTAAATATAAAATTTGAATTATCGTGCCGATAAGTTTTACCGTCACTAATTAGGACACAGATTTAATTACACCTCAGGCTGACTTTTAACCAAAGCAACTACCCATTTACCATAAAAATAAAGTCCGATAGCCGTAATAATTGCAACGATTGCCATCAAATTCCAGACCATCCCTACATTGTTAGCATCATAAAGTATGCGAGTCATTGTCTCTGTTGATTCCCCAGTTTTGGCAACCAAGTAAGTAAATGCTTCACCGATTGGTACTGCAGCAATCTCTGTACTGCTGAAACCATTATCACCCATGTAGTTACGTGACAAACTGTCTTTTGCTGCATATAAATCATAAAGCCAAGGACCAATAAATGATTCTGCAGCCCAACCTAATGCTTGCGGTAATTGAGAAAAACCAAGATACATTGCTTTCTTATCAGATGGTGCAAAGTTACCAACAAACTCAAGAAATTTTGGTGATGAAAACATTTCACCTGAACTAAAGATTAATATGCCGATTAAAATTACCCATGCTGCAGTTTCATAACCGAACATAAAGAAAGCAATCGCCTGCAAAATAGTACCCAGAATAATACTGTTAATTGCTCTTAGCTTACCGCTGACATGAGCATAAAGAAAACAAGTTAACATAATAAGGCCAGCATTCACGTTCAATAATCCTTCGGGCATGAGTGCTGTACCCTCTTGATTCATACCAAGAATAAATATCCAGAAGCCGCTTTCTGTTCCTGCTGTTCCAAAGAGATCACTAACGATGACTGATGTATCAACCCAGTCTCGAATATGCAATGGAAGCACATCAAAAAATGCATTAAACATGAACCAAAAGCCGGACATGATCAGTAAGAAAATGGAAAGTTGAGGTTTTGCCAACTCTTCAAGAGATTGCATAATCAGGTTCTTTTCTTTTATCTCACCTGACTTAACTTTACGTCGATGTTCAAGGCGCTCTTCAATATTAGGCTCTTTGTAAGTCAGTAATAAAATGAAGTTCAATGAAATAATAGCGGCACAGGCAAAAAATAAATTATCCCAAGATAACTGTCTTAGTTGGGCAGCCATCAAAGGGCCTAACCAACCACCAATGTTAACAGTCTGGTAAAAGATTCCCCAAGCCATTGAGCTATTTTCGCGATTGGTAGACTTAACTAATGTGCCTTGAACTCCAGGTTTGAATATTCCCGTTCCTGTAGCTAGAACGATGGCTCCTACAGTAAAGCCCATGAAGGTAGGATAATAGGCCATGATTAAATAGCCGGCTATTTTTACAACTGTTGATATGAATATTGTTAATTTATAGCCAAGTCGGTCAGATAAACCTCCTATCAAAGCTGGCACTAAGGATTGAACAAATGCCCAGATAAGAAAGATCACACCAAGATCAGTAGCAGTAACACCTAAGCCGCCAATAGATTTAGCATCAGTTGCATAGATACCTGCAACGGTTCTAACCCCGTAATAAGCTAGTCGCTCGACCATCTCCATGCCACCAACAATCCAAAATACATAACTTAGGCTGGCTATTGAGGCAAATAATCCTAACTGTTTAACATCAGCAAAGCCCGGAGTGTTGTTCATATTATTATTTTCGCTCATAGATTTTATTATCTCTATTAAATAAGGTGGATGATATTTTCATTATTCTAACTAATTGAAATGTCAGGAATTTTTATTATTTGAAATATCAAAAATAGTACTGCGTAAAATTTCACAGTTCATTAAGTGATCTTTATACCAGATCTAGAGTAAATGCGCCAAAGATCAAGTGCTTAAGACTTGTATTTTTACATTTCATACAGTTGTGATAATGGCTTGCTACAGGCAGGATTTATCAAAAAATTAAAATTAAAACTATCCATCTTGATGAGAGCCTCATAAAGGAAATTACCACTTCAGAGACTAAAACATGTCTGATCCTTAGGATAATCAATTTAGTAACAACCTAAGAAATTACGACTCATTCTGCAGATGTAACACAAGCCAGTGAAAAGAAACTGCTCGAACAAATGAAGTAAATCAAGTTTCAGGAAGCTACTATAATCAACAATCAACCTATGGACTTTAACGATTTTAATTATTGGCAGTTAACTAGTATTCTTCCTCGATGACGACGTTCCAAAATATCATAAAAACACGGAGTAATATCGGCAAGCTTCACTTCTTGACTGACAATTGATTCAATATTGTTTGGTAACAGCTCTTTCCCAATACGCTGCCAGACGCGTTCACGTCTTAGCATAGGACAATTCGATGAACTCGCACCAAGCAAGCTAACCCCTCTTAAGATCAGTGGAAACACTGTAGCTTGATAATTTGCATCCGCAGCCATACCAATGCAAGCGACGTTTCCCCATAAGTCGATATGCCGAATTAATCCACTTAATAATTCACCACCTACATTATCAATTACACCTGCAAATCTGGATTCCTCAAGCGGTCTTACGCCAAGTTCGAGTTGTTGCATATTAACAACCTCGTTAGCTCCCATCGATTTAAGATATGCTTGGTGCTCTTCTCTTCCTGATACAGCTATAACTTCATATCCCAAACGAGAAAGCATACTGACGGCAAAACTACCAACGCCACCAGAAGCCCCTGTTACAACAATAGCTCCCTGCTCTGGAGACTGATCATTTTGTTCCATTCGATCGATTGCAAGCGCGGCGGTAAAACCAGCAGTACCAATTATCATTGCGGTTCGACTTGTTAATCCCTCAGGCATTTTAATAACCCATCCAGCTGGCACTCTAACTTTTTGTGCTAAACCACCATCTTGGTTTTCGCCTAGTCCACAACCATTTACTAAGACAGAATCTCCAGCCTTAAATTTTGGATCAGAA
>JAAGZM010000741.1 GCA_024206355.1 Gammaproteobacteria bacterium
ATGGATCCTAGCTTGAGTGAGTCTTGCTAGCTCAAGCGCTCTTAGCATCGCTGTCTATGTTTCATCTTTCTCATCGAAAATAACAAGATTTTTATCTATCTTTTTCAGCATCCTTCTCCCATTCTCATGTCAATATCATTTTACTAAATATAGGATAATTATGAGATGATGGGGATCAAATATTAAATAAATAATTTTAAGAATATGAAAAAAGGAATATTACTCGTTAATCTTGGTACACCAGATTCACCTTCTGTTCGAGATGTACGTCAATTTTTACGTGAATTTTTAATGGATCCTCTGGTTGTTGATATGCCATTAATCGCTCGTTGGTTATTGGTAAACGGTATTGTTGTGCCCTTTAGAGGGTCTAAATCAGCAGCTGAATATCAACGCTTATGGACAGAAAAAGGCTCACCATTGAAAGTGCATAGCGAAGCGTTATTTACGAAAATGAAAGAGCGCATGGGAAGCAAATATTCGTTGGCAATGGCGATGCGTTATCAAAGTCCAACGATAGTTTCAGGTTTACAAGAATTACGAGATGCAGGCTGTGAAGAATTATTAATTTTACCCCTCTTTCCTCAGTATGCTGAAGCTACTTCATTATCAGTTTTTAATAAAGTTGCTGATGATTTAAAGAAGATAGGATGGTCGGTAAAGACCAAGAAAATATATAATTTTGCAACTGATACCGGCTTTATTAATGCACTTGCTAGTCAGGCAAATAGCATTAAAACTGGGGAAATTGATCATACAGTTTTCAGTTACCATGGATTACCAGAACGGCAGTTAGAAAAAATGAATAGTGGTTGTCTTAAAGAGGGCTGTTGTGATGATTTAAATGAGCAAAATAATAATTGTTATCGTGCTCAATGTTATGCTACAAGTAGAGCACTGGCTGAAAAAAATCAATTTTCGAAAGAGCAATACAGTGTCTGTTTTCAATCAAGACAGGGAAATATTCCTTGGATTCAGCCTTATGTGGATGATGTAATATCTGATTTGGCAAAACAAGGGCATCGGAAAATAAATGTATTTTCACCTGCATTTGTTGCAGATTGCCTCGAAACAACGATTGAAATTGGCCACACATATAGAAATTTATTTAAAGAATTAGGTGGAGAAGAACTCTATTTAGTCCCTAGTTTAAATAGTTCTGATACTTGGTGCGATGCCTTAGAGTCCATTATTGCTAACAATTATTAATAAAAATAACCTATTTGGTGCAGATGGCTGGTTGAATTGGTAATGTGCTACCATACTAAAATAGATAAGTGGTCTATATGATGGAGCTTTAATGTTAGAAAATGATCAAGGCGCCTATGTAGATAATGCGCTAGAACTTCTAAATACCCCCGTATGGATATGGGATTTAGAAGCGCATGTAATTATATGGGCGAATGCATCAGCTGTTGGTATTTGGGAAGCAAATAATCTAGAGCAATTATTGCAAATGGACTTTTCTGATGAGCCCTTCTTACAACGATTTTGCGATATGGCCGAACGCTTTCGAGATGGTGAAACGGTAGAAGAACAAATCTTTACCATGAGAGATCGTCCTAGTACTGTTACCTGTCAATGCCAATGTATCGACATCCAAGGCTATGAACTTACGGCTTTAGTTGAAGTATGTCAGGTTTCATCAAGTCCAATGGATACTAACGTCCAATCAAGTATTGAAGCTCTTCAGCATACACCTGCAATGGTATCCTTGCATCGTATTAACGGTGAAACAATAATGAGAAACCCTGCAGCTATGCGTTGTTTTGGTTTTCTAAATCCTAACGATCCCGATCAGTTATTTAATCGAATTAGTGAGGCAGAGACTGCTAAACGATTAGCAGCAGCTCTAGAGAAAGGCATTCCTTTTACTGAAGAGCTTTTAACTGAAACACGTCAAGGCTCTCGCTGGCATCATTTCGATGCGCGAATAATATTGAATGAAAATAATCATCGAGTTGTGTTAGTGAATGAGTTGGATATTCATCAGCGAAAAGTAGCAGCTGATACTGCACATCAATTGGCATATTACGATATCTTAACGAATTTACCCAATAGGGTTGCATTTTCAAACCGAGTAGAAGATATGATACTTGGACTTCTACATGTCAAAGATCAGAGTGCACTGAATATCTATATTAATATCAATAATTTTAGTGATGTAAATAGTACTTTTGGTTTTGCTGCTGGTGATAAGTTATTAATCGATATCGGTCAGCGTCTTGAACAATCACTTCCTGAAGCTGAAATTGTATCAAGAGTAGGGGCAGATAAGTTTGCTATAGCTCATTATATTTTTTACGAAGCAAAATCACTGCAGCAGTTGGTAAAGAAAATTTTAAAACTGTTTGATATGCCATTTAATATATTAGAGAACACCTATCTTGTCGGCATAAGAATGGGTATTTCATTGATACCTGAACATGCTCAAAGTGAGACTGAAGCAAGCCGCGTAACTGATATCGCGTTGAATCATGCAAAAAACAAGGGCAGGAACGCGTGGGTTTTATATCACCATAGGATGACAATTGCTACAACTAAGAAGACTCAAAGGGTACAACAAATTTATGAAGCGATGGCCAAGGGTCATTTCATGCTTTACTTTCAGCCTCAAATTAATCTAAAAACGGGCAATATTATTGGAGCAGAAACGCTACTAAGGTGGAGAATGGAAGATGGCACATTTGTATCGCCTGCTGAATTTATACCACTTGCTGAGCAGGTGGGAGTAATTAATGGTATTACACGCTGGATTATCCGAGAAGCTTGTCGATTAAATAAAGATTGGAATAATAAAGGGTTTGGTCCATTAAGAGTTGGAGTAAATATCTCGGGAAGTGAATTTTCTGATGAAAACTTTATTGATGTGGTGAAGCTGTCACTTGAGCATACAGGACTTGATCCAGCGTTATTAGAATTAGAGGTGACGGAAACAGCATTAGTTTCTGACATGTCAAAAGCAACAGAGACACTTCATGGTTTGAAGGCATTAGGTATCAAACTTTCCATTGATGATTTTGGTACCGGTCATTCATCACTTAGTTACTTAAAAGACTTCCCAGTTGATAGGCTTAAAATTGATAAAGCATTCATCGACAACATTCACAACACAACTGAAGAGCTGGCAATCACCAGAACCATTATTGGGTTAGCTAAAGCACTCGGTTTGTCTATTATTGCTGAAGGTATAGAACATGAAGAGCAGGCTGATATCTTGCGAGAAGAAGCATGTCATGAAGGTCAAGGGTACTTCTTTTCAAGGCCACTTCCAGTTAGTGAGTTCGAAGCATTTTTGATGAGAAATCATCCTGATGCGGTTACTGATACTCAATAAGCACATCTTGTGATAATTCCAAGTTTTTATTAAACAAATAATTCCTGTATCATATTATGTAAAAATTTCCTATGCGACGGTGAGAAGCGTTTTGCTATTCTTGAGGTAATTATGATTAAAAAGACATTGAAATGGATTGGTAAAATATTCTTGGTGGCTCTCCTGCTTGGTGGTTCTTTTGCTGCTCATGAGTGGTATGCAGAAAAGCCATTTATGATGCGTGCACTGTTTGATAGAACAATGCTAAAGATGGCTTTCGATAGCCCAGAGATGCTAACTTCTCTTGGTTTTCTTGAGTCTATGGGCATTAAAGGCCATAACGCAGAATTAGATGATGATAGCCCAGAAAAAGGGGATGAACTTTTTTCAGATCTTAAACAAATTCGCAAAACATTGATGTCTTACGATGATGAAGACTTGGATGAGAGTCAACTTTTGTCAAAAGAAATTGGAATGTACTTGTTGGATATTGGTTTAGAGTTTGAACCATTTCGATATCATAACTATCCAGTGAATCAGTTGTTTGGCATTCAAAATGGCTTTCCCAGCTTCATGGATGCACAGCATCAAGTGGAAACAGCAGAGGATGCAGAAAATTACATTTCCCGCCTATCAAAGGTCAAAACTAAATTTGAGCAAAATATTGAAGGTCTTAAAATTAGACAGCTTCAAGGAATTACTCCTCCGAAATTTGTTATTGATCGTGTTTTGAAGGAAATGTCTGATTTTGTTGAACAGCCTGTAGAAGAAAATATTCTCTACTCATCACTAAAAGCTAAATTGGAAAAATCAGAAGATATCTCGATTGCTGAGCAAGAGAGACTGCTAGCTTTAGCATCGACTGAAATTAAACGTACTGTTCATCCTGCATATAAGCTTTTGATTAATTATTTTTCTGCTCAAGCGGATGGTGCTACAACTGATGATGGTTTCTGGCATCTTCCCAACGGTGAACAAGCCTATAATTTGGCGCTACAGTTTTTTACTACTACCGATTACACAGCTGAACAAATTCATAGCACTGGACTTGCTGAAGTTGATCGTATTCAAGCTGAAATCATGACGATTCTAAGTGAACAAGGTTATGACACTAGTGAAGGTTTTACGGTAGCGATTGAGGCCCTCAAAGCTGATCCGAAGTTTTATTATCCAGATACCGATGAAGGTCGTGAACAAATACTAGCTGATTATCAGACAATACTCGATGAAATTAATCTTGGTCTAGATGAATCCTTTAACGTGCGCCCTGAAGCAGGAATGAAGGTTCGTCGAATTCCTGAATTTAAAGAAGCAACAGCGCCAGGTGCATACTATCAACAGCCATCAATTGATGGAAGTCGGCCAGGAATGTTCTTTGCAAACTTATATGATATCAAAGCAACTCCTAAATATAGCATGAGAACATTGGCATATCATGAAGGCATACCTGGACATCACTTTCAAATTGCTATAGCTATGGAGTTAGATGGTTTACCCCTTTTTAGAAAAATGTCACCTTTCACAGCTTATACGGAAGGTTGGGCCCTTTATACTGAACAGCTTGCATGGGAGCTTGGTTTTCAAGATGACCCTTTTGATAATATTGGACGTCTACAAGCAGAATTATTCCGTGGAGTTCGTTTAGTGGTTGATACGGGTATACATCATAGTCGATGGACGAGAGAAAAAGCCATTGAGTATATGCTTAAAAATACAGGTATGGCAGAGAGTGATGTTATATCGGAGATAGAGCGATATATTGTTATGCCTGCGCAAGCAACATCATATAAAACAGGGATGATGAAAATATTGGAATTGCGAGCAAGGGCATCGTTAGCATTAGGAGATAAATTTGATTTGAAAACTTTTCATGATGCTGTATTAAAAAATGGCGCAGTACCTTTGGGTATTCTAGAAAAGTTAATTGATCGCTATATCGAAGAAGAATTGAATAAATAGTTTTTCTCAGTGAACATTCATTGTAGATCATATTTATTACAATATAGTGACAATAAGAGAATATAAATAATCTATAGAGGGTAGTTAAGGATTCTAGGATCATTAACTATACCCACTCTTTTAAAACACTAGTAAAATAATGTGTTGCAGTTGTTGTAGTAACAGGGAGCATGCTATAGAATGTGCGTCCCAATATCTGGCTGAGTTAGTGATCGGCGAGATACTTTTAACTAGGAGAAGAAAATGTCACTAAATAACGAAGCGAAAGCTGCTATTGTTGCTGAGCATGGTCGAGGCAAAGATGATACA
>JAAGZM010000102.1 GCA_024206355.1 Gammaproteobacteria bacterium
ACTAGTTATAAATAATAAATATTGCTTTTTATTATGCAATGTTGGCTTACAAATACAGATAGCATAAGTAAACTACGTGGATGTTTATACGTCCAACGATGGCGATTCTACATTAGAATTGCTGGTCGGACAAGTGCTAGTGGTGGGCTACAACCATGATTACTATCGATCTGGTTGTGCATCTGGGTGGGTATTTTTTAGAGTATGATACTCATGGTTATGGTAATCATATCGGTAAACACATTAGCAGAAATCTTCTAATAAAAAACCTACTGCTCATTTCGTATGAGCAGTAGGTTAATTAATTAAATAAGATTGGTGTGAACCAATCATGATTTAGGCTGGCTAGTAAGAATAACGTGCCTGTAAGTAATAAGCACCACCATTAAAGCCAAATGGATTCGATTCTGAATAGATCTGACCTAGGTCTCCGGCACCTGGGTTTTCATCTGGGTATGTATCAAATAGATTTTCAATACCCAAAACAAACTCAAGATTATCAGAGAAGAAGTAAGTCACTTCTGCATCTACAAGAACTTTTGCACCCATGCCGTTAACGCCGTTGCCTGTGTCATCCCAACCGCCGTAGTAGTTAGTTCTTAGCATAGTTTTGAAGTCACCAGCCGTATGGTACCAAGATAGGTTGGCTTTAACATTAGGAAGTAAGTCTTCTAATGCCTGGACACGTCCATCATCAATCGGATTAACCGTTCCAACACTATCCACTTCAGTCTTGTTATAGTTAGCTGCAATCACAATCTTAGAATTACCATTCCATAGATCGAAATTGTAATTACCAACTATATCAATACCTGATGTAGTTGTGTCAAAGCTGTTTGAGAAGAATCTAAACTGTGACAAATCATCAAGACCTACAAACTCAGAACGATCAATAGTACCTGCTGCATCAAGCTCTGTAAGTGCATCAGACACTGAATCAAAGTCTGAACCATCACCACCCGTGTAGTTTAAAGCGTCAAGGAAGTCAACATTGGCACCAAGTGCTACACGATCAGTCAACTCAATGTTGTAATAATCAACAGTCCAGTTCATTTCAGCAATCTTAAATGATACACCGATAGAAAAGTTCTTAGCTTCTTCAGGTCCTAGTTCCGGACGACCATTACCATCATTATTGTTTTCGATGTAATCAGCAGCAAGCTGACCTGCAGCAGATGATAGAGGTAATGTACCCTGATCAATTAACACACCAGAAACATTTTGAGTTGTTACGTTAGTAATGTTAGCTTGACCTGCGGTTGGAGCGTGGAAACCCGTTGAAACAGCAGCTCTGATACGAAAATTATCAGTCACATGATAGATACCTGCAATTTTAAAGTCAGTAGTTTGACCAAACTCACTAAAATCTTCACTACGAACAGCAGCTTGAAGTGTTAAATTCTCAGTTAAATCAGCTTCAAGATCTATATAAAAGGCTGTACTGTCTTGTTTTGCAGATGTTGTTGCTGGAAATCCACCAAAACCATTTGAACTTGATGAGAA
>JAAGZM010000742.1 GCA_024206355.1 Gammaproteobacteria bacterium
CAAATGCCCAACGCATTGAAGATAATGTTTGCAATTTCCTTCCGGTGTGTCCCAGAGATACTCTAGATATCATTGCTAGTATTAGTCCACCAACTGTTCCCACTGTAAAGCTATGAAGTGCTTGGCTTGCTGTTACATCAAATCCAGCATAATGAAGGGCGAGTAAAGCTAACCCTAGCGGGATAAATAAATAACTTAAATGCAAAGACCAAAGTAATGGCTCCTTAAAGGTTAATATTGTTTGCCATCGTAAAGTTCGAACAATTTGAAACAGAAATCCTAACAATGATATAACGATCAATACGGTGCTTGTGACGGCTTTTGGTTGACCAGCAAGAAAATAAATAATAAGTATCAAAATAGGTATATTTGCACCTAATTCAATACTGTTAATAGTGGTTGGTTGCTCTGTATCTGTTGCTCTGGCAGTAAAAAATGGTATTACTCTTCCGCCCATAATGCTGATTAAGAGGATAACCGTCAAAACAGCCGCCCAAATTGCATCACGTGTCATGTTTGGCTGATCAATCCAGATACCACGATGGGCAATATAGTTTTCAATAAACAATAACAGAAGGATTGGAATAAAGATTAAATTTCGCCACTGTTTTATGCGGATGATGGGGTATCCAAGCGCAAAGGCTACTAAAGGTAAGAAAGCTAAGTCGATGGCTGATACGATAGGTGCTGGAATTGATCCTGGAAATAATAAAAGCAATCTGGCGCAAAGCCAGACAATAAACAACAGTGATAAATTACGACCTTTAATACTTGGTATGCCTGTCCATGTTTGAACAGCCGTGAGTAAAAAACCTGCAATAATTGCAATACTAAAGCCAAATACCATTTCATGACTGTGCCACCAATAACTTCCTCCAAATGGACGTATAGCTACTCCATGAAACAGTTGGCTTCCCCATAAAAATAGCGAAATTACAGCAAATAGACTTCCTGAAAGAAAGAAAATTCTAAAACCTAATTGAAAAATAGCTGGGATTTTATCGAGTGCGGTATTGTCTGTTATGGGCTGCATAATTTCTGCTCAATACGTTCTAAGTTAATCTTATTTTCTATAAAGTCTGATATTTTAACAAATTTTTTGAATAGATGTATCAGGAACAAACCCAGATTCACGATACATACGGGCTTTGTTGAATAGCTTAAAATTTGTACAAATCATAAAACAACTCTAGCTATTCAATCGTGTTATTTTTCCAATTTCTGGGAAGTGTTCTATAAATGTTATGATAGCAGAAAACTAAAATGGAATACAAAACGTCATGCCCAATAAATATCCTGAGAAAAAAGGTTGGGATGTCCCCAAGCAAAAATTCGAGGTGAGTAATTGGTCATAATATAATGAGTCACTGCTTTTACGAGGAGGTATTACCGTTTGGTTGTCAGATGATGCCTTTTATAATTGGCATCAAGAAAAATATGAACTTTCTAATAAGGCCAGTTGGTGTAAATTGCTTATTGCCGTTATTCTGAACGGGCTGTTCAGCGCTATCAGACAATTCTCGGCAACACGATGCATGCACGAGATTTAGAACGCTAGCAACAAGAAGATGATTGGCTGTGGTATCATCAATAAAATGACATTGTTGGGCATGCCTCAAAGTTACCGATCTGCCTAATTTGAGCATCTAGCACAAGGAAATAAGGTTAATCAACAACGCCTATACATATTTTAATTCTCTATTATAAACATCCTATATTCTCAGGTGATTTTTATGAAAAATTTATCAATTAGTCTCGTTCAAACAAGTTTGTTGTGGCAACAAGCTGATGCGAATTGCTCTCATATCCATAAAGTTTTGAAGGGTAAGAATGTATCTTCTGATCTTATCATTTTGCCTGAGATGTTTAATTCTGGCTTTACTTTGGATGCTACGAAAGTTGCTGAGTCGATTGAGGGTAATACTGTTGCTTGGATGAAGCTGGTCGCTGCTGATTTTGATGCTGCTGTGACGGGTAGCTTGGTGATTCGTGAGAATGATCAGAATTTCAATCGTATGGTTATTGCTTTTCCTGATGGTTCTGTTCAATGGTATGACAAGAAGCACCTTTTTCGCATGGCTAATGAGCAGCAACGTTATGCTTCTGGTGATAAGCGTGTCATTGTCAACTGGCGCGATTGGCGAGTTGCACTTTATGTTTGTTATGATCTTCGTTTTCCTGTCTGGTGCCGCAATCATAATGATTCTGATTTGATGCTTTTCGTTGCTTCTTGGCCTGCTGCTCGTGCTTATCATTGGCAAACCCTGTTACGTGCTCGGGCTATGGAAAATCTTTGCTATGTAGCTGGTGTTAATCGCATTGGTATGGATGCTAATGATATTGGTTATCAGGGTAATAGTGCTGTTGTAGATATGGCTGGTTATGATATTTGTCAGCTGGATGATTCTGATACGGTTGAAACGGTTACTTTGAGTGCTGATAAGCTTGTTCGGTTTCGAGAGAAGTTTCCTGCACATCTTGATGCTGATCCTTTTCACATCGATTCTTAGTATGTACTTCGAGGCGGATGCCTCAGCAATTAAAACTATGACACGCCACTAGCACGTCCTTGAGGCTTTTATGCCCTCGGGTACAATTCCGCCATCCATGGCTCCATATGGTTATTGTTTTAACTACTGAGACATTCGCCACATACTACATATATGTATCATCCTAGAATCCTCAGTTGACCGGCTCTGAATTATGATTATGTACTTTATAACAGCAACTTATAGAAGGATTAGTATTCACCAATTGAGTGAGTTTGCCTACGCATTTTATTGCACGTTTTTTAGACTCATTGACTTGACG
>JAAGZM010000743.1 GCA_024206355.1 Gammaproteobacteria bacterium
CATTCCTTTCGGATCAGCTCCATCCCTATCTTGATTATTTTCACTATCAAATTTCAGAATCCAGTAACTGTGTCCTATATCATGTGTCTCAGTTCCATCTTTAAAAACACCTTCAGGTGAGCGTGCAACTAACACTTTAGAGCGTGCTCCTCCAGCGCTTGAACCCACACGAATGAGCTTCAACGCCTGATTACTATTTTTTACTTCAAGTAATTGTTCACGCTTTTTACTATCTCTTGAAACAACACAGGCTGCTAATTCAGCTAAAGAATGTAGATCAAGAGCAAGCCCTTTAGACTCACCCTCTTCCAAACTTTCAGCAGGATGATATTCCAATGCTCCCATTCCTCTGGTACCTATGTAGAGTAAGCGATCAAGTGCTGTAATTTCAGAAGGTGAAAAGTTTCTTTTTGCCATAAACAAATCTATTAACTGATCACCAAACTTATCAGGCAAGCTGTCAGCAATAATACCTGGTAGTCCTTTAAATGTTCGTTGACTAATATCTGGGAAACTGTGAAGCCTAGTAGGTGTTTTCATCTGGATTGGTGAGATCTGTATACCTACATTTGAAAATTCTTCTGTATATTCAAATGTCGTAACCTCTGTCTGATCTGGTTGATAGCCAAGGTGGCCTATAGTGGTTCCCCATAACTTCACTTCAACAACTTGACTCATTGATCATCGCCCCAAGTAAATGGTTTTTTTAGCTTTTTTGATTTGTGGATCCTTTCTGGCAAAGTGTTTTTTTTGGCAGTTGGACTATATTGTTCGGGAACGGTTAGGAGATCTTCTAAAGTACTCAATTCATCGAGAGCTCTCATGAGCTTTATAAAGGTTTCTAAAGTAATATTGCCTTTACCACTTCTAAATTTAGCCAGTACTGATGAACTAGTACCACTTAAGCTTAGAATTTCTTTATCTTGTAATTGTTTATGTCGTCTTAATTGGTCATATTGCTGACCTAAGGCTACAACTACTTCGTGATCTGTCATTGTATCAAAATTCATACTGTCTCCAATATTCGTTAACATGAATAATAATGCAAAATCATGCTATTAATATGCGTGAACACAAATATTGTAAAATAAAAAAAGGTTTTAGTCAAAATTTATGGGAATAAGTGTTATTAGTTTAAGTAGCTGGTATTAATGTTCTGTCGCAATTAGTAGGTTGTGTTAGTATCTCCACCTTTTGAGATAAATAAATGACATCTATTTCCTTCAACCTATAATCCTCAGTTGACCGGCTCTGACTTATGGTTATTTATTTCAAAACAGCAACTTACAGAAGGATTAGTATTCACCCATTGAGTGAGTTTGCCTACACATTTGATTGCACGTTTTTTAGACTTATTGACTTGACG
>JAAGZM010000744.1 GCA_024206355.1 Gammaproteobacteria bacterium
ATGGTTTCAAAGTTAGCTTTATAACCAATTTCAAAAGTATCAGATACTTCAGGATCGACAGGTTTTGGATCTTCGCTATCCTTTGTAGTTAAATGATACAAACTACCAGATGTCGGTATTCTGAAACTATTGGCATAACGAACATATAGACTACTATTGTCACCTAGGTGATAATTTAAACTAGCTTTAGGACTTAAGTGTGAGAAGTCATCGCTTCTATTTTCAATACTAATTATATCATGCCCAATGTCACCGTATACACCTAAGTGATTATCAAAATCATATTCGGCATAATCGTAACGAGCTCCTAAGGTTAAATCCAGGTTATCAGTTAATGCACGTATATGTTGGATGTAAGGTGAGAAAGAAAAATAGCTAGTTGTATCATCATAAAACTTTTCACCTTCAACAAAAGTATCAGCACCACAACCAGTAGTTGTACAATCAAGAGGTTGATAGGACAGTTGATCTCCTTCTGTCATTTCAATATCAAACCCTATTGTTGTTTCACTGTCACCGCTGTGGATAAAATTTGTTAACCCTAACAGTCCCATTGTTTGCACATCAGAAATAACTCTTGGCATATTCTGATTCCAAGTTGCAGTATAGTCATTGGTGCGTGAGCGTAAGTAGGGTATAAGCGAGTAGTAGTTATCACCGTCCATAATATCCCACTGTGTTGAAAGGCGCATATACTCAGTTTTGCGCAAAGGGTCACTAGCCAATACTGTATCAGATAGGCCTGAATTGGTAATATCATTGGCGAATAAATCATCATCTAAACTAGCAGCCATTTGCTGTTCCAGATCTGATATAGAGAAGAGTGTAGTTAAACTTTCATTCTCAGAAATTTCATATTCATGGCGGAAGTTAATCTCCACACGCTCTGATCCGGTATTTTCTCTCCAACTATCATTAGTTAAGTATGATGCAGAGATCCTAAAGCCATGTTTTTCAGAACTTTTGGCACTGTGGCTAACTTGAGCTTTGTGATATTGATCTTGACCCAAAATTAAATCTAGACTTGTCTGTGGCTCTTCAGAGACAGATTCAGACAATATATTAATAGTTGCGGCAACAGCACCAGAACCGTATAAAGCCGTACCTGCACCTTTCAATACTTCCATACGAGCAATATTTGAATTAAAGCTCGACCACCAAAGTGCATTATGGTTAAAAAATGCTGGTGATTGTAAAGGAATATTATCTTGCAGATATAAATAGTAGCCACTGGTATTCATCGGCATTCTGATTGCGGCCTTATGACCTTGTCCACCAGAAAGTTGATCGATAAGAACACCTGAAATACTGTTTAGAGATTCTGCAACGTGCTGGCCATTATCAAGTTCAAGCTCATCTTTGCTGATCCCGTGAACTGACATAGCAAGATCGGTGTCGAGTGCTTCTTTTCTGGTAGCAGTAATAGTAATGGTTCCATCACTATGATTTGCTGACTCATCATCTTTGATCAAGTCTGCTGAAACAGTAGAAAAGGTGTTGGCAATAATAACTGCCAGAATGGTTAGTCTATTGATATTTTTCATCACTTTGATTCGGTTGATTAAAAGTGGAGAGATTTTATCAATATTTAAGCGATTTTAAGTGTGACAAATTGCCGCACATTCGTATTTAAGGTAGTGTTAGTTTATATTGATACTTTCTAAGAGGAACATGAAATGGAAATATTAGTTTTAGGATTAATACTGTGGATTTTTGTTCATTTGGTTCCTGCTATGACACCAAAATTAAAAAAGATATTGGTTCTTAGAATGGGAGCAAATAATTTTAAGCTATTATTTACAATCTTAATTGTGAGTTCGGTATCGCTGATTGTATATGGTTGGCGTAACAGTGAGACATCGATACTTTATATATTACCTGATTTCGTTTACCCGATATCAACAGCTATTTTGTTATTGTCATATCTTTTATTTGCATCTGCTATATTCCCGAATAGATTTCTGAGTTTTATTCGTCATCCACAATTAATGTTTATAATTGCATGGGCTGTAGCTCATTTGTTGGTGAATGGCGATATTCGTTCAATAACCTTATTTTCGGGTATGGGAGCTTGGGCAATAATGGAAATAGCCTTTATCAATAAAAGAGATGGAGTGAGGGTTAAAAAAGCTGCCCCCACACTAACAATTACTATCAAAAGTTTTGTGCTTGGTTTAGTACTCTTTTTTGCGACTGTTTTTGGGCATCAATTTTTATCAGGCGTTGCTTTATATTAATATCCGTGAACTGTGCTGCTATTCCCAGGTAAACGAAAGTTTTCAACCAATTGCTACACCGTTTTGAACGGGCGATAATTACCACCTGCTACATAAAATTCACTGCTTGAACCTAGAATCCTCAGTTGACCGGCTCTGACTTATGGTTATTTATTTCAAAATAGCAACTTACAGAAGGATTAGTATTCACCCATTGAGTGAGTTTGCCTACACATTTGATTGCACGTTTTTTAGACTTATTGACTTGACG
>JAAGZM010000745.1 GCA_024206355.1 Gammaproteobacteria bacterium
AAGGTTAATTATAGAGGAATGACATTATGCTTAAAAAAGAAATGGAAAAACGTATTGCAGAACTTGAGGCGAATGCTCGGGCAAAAGATGAAGAAATGCGACTCTTGAAATATGATCCTCATAGTGCTAAGAAATTTGCTGCTAAAGTTAAAGTAAACAACTCCACCATTGCTATTATTGCTATTACAACATTTATTGAAACAAATTTCCCAATGATAGAGAAGAATGGCAAGGATGAATGGGACAACGTTGTAATTGTAGAAGCTGTAGAAAATCCTACTGATAGGAATTATCTAATGATGAAGTATTTACTGAAGTTACTAAACGACTAATTGAAAATAATGGTAATCCATTAATTAGGCTGGGCAGGCAAGGCAAACAAATAGGATGTTTAAATGAAAAGTGCACAACAAACAATCGAATACTTTTGGGATTATGTAGCAAAAAAAATTTCAAGATATATCAATGACATGCTTAATATTATTAGTCTCATATTGATCTTAGCTGTAATAATTTACCAAATTAATAATATGTTTAATATTGGGTATGACTCAACCGACTCTGAAATTCACGGCCGGAGCGGGTTTACACTCCATGTTGATGATATGACAGGATGTCATTACTTATCTGCTTGTGATGGTGGGATTGTTAAGCGATTTGACAGTTTAGGCAATCATATTTGTACGGGATATGAGTAAAAATGAAATT
>JAAGZM010000746.1 GCA_024206355.1 Gammaproteobacteria bacterium
ATCACCCTGTCTTCTGATGGCAATACCGCTTATGTCGCTGATGGCTATGATGGACTTCAGATCATTGATATCACAACGCCCGCCTCACCTACTTTAATCGCTACCTATAACACGGCGGATTATGCCAGAGACATCACCCTGTCTTCTGATGGCAATACCGCTTGTGTCGCTGATGGCGCTGCTGGACTTCAGATCATTGATCTAACGGTTAATTCTCAATATGAAGGGGAAGACTTTGGAACTGACACCGTTAATTTGTTTATTAGTAATTCAACAGACACAACATTTGGTTTAAGTATCAGCACAGACAGATCAGACCTAATTTCTATTGGAAGTTATGACACTGAATTAGACAGTGATGATTATGATGGCATTGCCGTTGCCATCCCTATACATTCACTCACTGGGACGGACTTAACTGAACTAACCCTCACGCTAAGTCATGAGAATGGCTCAATTGTAAGAACCATTTATTACAATGTTTATTAATTATTGGTTTACAGTGCTGTCCCGTTAACTTGATTTTATTTTGGTGTAGCTGGCGAAATACCGGGGAGACAGAGTGATTGGTGTTTTGGGGACATGAATATCAATAGCATTCCCCCGTCATTCCGGCGCAGGCCGGAACCCAGTGGTTTCAACG
>JAAGZM010000103.1 GCA_024206355.1 Gammaproteobacteria bacterium
AAATTTTGCGAGGAATTCTTTGTGCTATTCAAAAAGGGTTTAAAAATCCAAAAGCTTTCTGGATGTGTGGATGAATACGTTAGACATATTGTGATGATCTGCCGAAATTGGATCTTCAACCTAGAGTCCTCAGTTGGACGCGTTTGAGTGTGGGTTTTTGAGGCTTAGTGGCGCCGACTGAAAAAGCCGTGCATAGTCAGTCTATGTAAGGCTTTGCCCGTCAAGTCAATAAGTCTAAAAAACGTGCAATCAAATGTGTAGGCAAACTCACTCAATGGGTGAATACTAATCCTTCTGTAAGTTGCTGTTTTGAAATAAATAACCATAAGTCAGAGCTGGTCAACTGAGGATTCTAGGTTTAAGATACATCGATACAGTTACTGTTCAGTTTCTGTTCAGCTTGACTCATTTAAAATAGCCTTATAAATTAATAAGGAGATTTAATAGTGAAGATTTTAACCGCATTACTTTCATCTGCACTTGTTGTCACATCAGTCCAAACTCGTGCAGAAGATAACTTTCATTACGATTTTGCTACTGTTTTACAATCTAAGCCTATTTATCGAATCGTAGAGGTTTCGGCAAATAAACAGCGTTGCAGAAATGTAGAAGTAGTCTATCAACAGCCAAGACGTGAATCATCCAAACCTTCTCTAGTTGGCGGCATTTTAGGTGCTGCTGTTGGACATGCATTAGGTCACCGGAGTAAGCACCGAACTGGAGCAACAATTGCTGGTGCTATTGTTGGAGCTACCATTGCTGGCGATAAACAAACAGTTGTTAATCAAAACAGTAGATACGAACAACGCTGTGATATAGTTCCTACATTTAGAGAAGAAGAACGATTAATTGGTTATGATGTTGTTTATCGATATAACGGAAGGACATTTGAAACAAGATTACCTTTTGAACCTGAAAATAGCCTTAAAATTAGAGTGATAATTGCTCCTATTGCTGACAGTTTCAGCGAATCAGAGTAATCTGTCTAATTAGTTGCTGTCTTTGATAAGGAATATATTAGAAATGCGCTATCGTTTATTAGTTATCCTATTTTTCTCAATAGTATTCTCTGGATTTGCAAATATCCAGGCAGCTAGCAAGAAAGCTGAGCAGAAGAAAGCTCAGGTTCAAAGGAATAAAACGATTGGCAGAAGCTCTGCAATGAATATTGCAAAGTCTGAGGTAAAAGGAAAGATTTTATCCGCTAAATTAATTAAGAGTCGAGGTCCTGCAGTCTATAGAGTTAAAATGTTAGTTAAGGATAAACGTGTCAGAACTGTGTTTGTTGATGGCGTATCTGGCCGAGTTATTCGAATTTACTAAGGATATAGAATGCGAATTTTAGTTGTTGAAGACGAAGTCGTTCTCTGTGAACAGATTGCGAACGAGCTTAAATCAGCAGGTTACACCGTTGATAAAGCACTTGACGGTGAAGAGGGCTTATATTTAGCGACTGAATACTCGTTTGACATGATGGTTATTGATCTCGGCCTCCCGAAAATATCCGGTATGGATATAATCACTAAACTAAGAAATGATGATAATCATTGCCCAATCTTAATTCTTACTGCACGTGATCATTGGCAAGATAAAGTCAGTGGTTTATCTGCTGGTGCAGATGATTATCTTGCAAAACCCTTTCATACTGAAGAACTAGTAGCAAGAATCAATGCTCTAATTCGTCGCTCTGCTGGTCACTCTAGTCCCAATTTTACTTTTGGCCCAATTACGTTAGATACATTGCAACAGGCTATCAGTATTAACGGTGATGTTATTGATGTGACGGCTTATGAATACCAGTTGATGGAATATCTTTTCCATAACCCTAATAAAATAGTCTCCAAAACTGAGTTAACGGAACATTTATATGAGCAGGACTTTGATAGAGACAGCAATGTTATTGAAGTATTTGTAGGTAGACTTCGTAAAAAACTGGATCCTGAAAATACGATTAAACCTATTGAAACCCTGCGAGGTCGGGGATATCGACTAAACAGTTCATGGTAAAGCTAATACCTTCATCACTAACAGGCCGCTTATTTGTTGTTTCAATGCTAGTCATTGCTCTATTTCTACCTCTTGCCGGTCTCGTTTTAGAACAAGCTTACAGTAATAGTCTAGATCGAAGACTCCAAGAGCAGTTAAAAATTCAAGTATACGGTCTAATGGGTCTAGCAGATGAATTAGAACCTGGTAATTTATGGTTACCAGAAAGGTTGCCCGATGAAAATTTTAATCAAATTGGTAGTGGTCGCTATGCTCAAGTAACTGATAGCCAAGGGAATGTGCTGTGGCAATCACAGTCAGCAATAAATATAGAATTTCCCAACCCAATCCCGAATGTCCCGGGTGAACTTAATATTGAAGATATTTATCCGCCAGGACAATTTATTTTTGAGAGTTTAATTTTAAGTGATAAACAGAGCATTGAAAGCACACGAGTAACAGTAATCTGGGACGGGCCAGAAGAAAGTGAAAATATTTATACATTTGTCGTAGCTGAAAGTTTGATACCTTATATTGCAGAGAAAAAATCTTTTAGGGGAACGCTTCTATTTTGGTTAGGTGGATTAGGGGTGTTTTTATTGGTGATTGATGGTCTTGCATTATTTTGGGCATTAAAGCCGTTAAAAAGACTCGCAGAAGATATAAGGCAGATTGAGACAGGTAACAGTCAAATATTGAATACTGAATATCCAACTGAATTGAATCTTGTTGCTAAAAATCTTAATGCGCTAATTAGTCATGAGCAGCAACAGCGGAGTCGTTACCGAAATACATTACAAGACTTAGCTCATAGCTTGAAAACACCTCTGAGTGTGCTTAAAAGTAGTTTATCAAAGATTGGAAACACTGAGTTAAAGAACATTCAAGAAGAAAACATCAGCAGAATGATGAATATTATCAGTTATCAATTACAAAGAGCCGTCAGTGCTGGTACAAGTCCAATCAAACAGAAAGTGAATGTAAAAACTTGTTTAGATAAGATACTAAGTGCCTTAAGTAAGGTTTATTATGATAAAAATATCATTTTCAAAAATGATATAGATGTTTCCTGTACTTTCTTTGGTGACGAAAATGATCTTCTGGAAATTATGGGTAATGTTTGTGACAACGCCTGTAAATATGGCAACTCAAAAGTAACTGTACAATCAAATTTTGTAACTAACTTTGATCAAACTAATATTTCAATCCAAGTGATTGATAATGGCCCAGGCGTTCCTGAAAAACTTCAAACGGTCATTTTTCAAAGAGGAAGACGACTTGATGAATATAATGAGGGGCAGGGAATTGGTCTATCAGTTGTCAGTGATATTATTTCTTCTTATAAAGGCACAATTAACATTTCATCAAACGATCAAAAGCTTAATGTCGTAGAAATTACTTTACCTGGTACTATTTAGTGAGAAAAATCATCCATGTTGATATGGATTGTTTTTATGCCTCTGTAGAACAGCGTGATGATCCCAGTTTAAATGATATGCCAGTGGCAGTCGGAGGAACTCCTGATTCTCGTGGTGTAGTAGCTGCTTGTAACTATGAAGCTCGAATATTTGGTGTGCATTCAGCAATGCCAGCTGCTCAAGCTAGAAAGCTCTGTCCTGAACTTGTATTCATCAAACCAAGGATGGAAGCTTACCGACAAGAGTCTGTGCGTATAAAACAGATATTTCATGAATATACTGAAATGATTGAACCGCTATCACTTGATGAGGCATTTCTGGATGTAACTAATTGCGAAATCCATCAAGGAAGTGCCACTTATATTGCTCAGGCTATAAGACATCGAATTTACCAAGAAACCCAACTAACAGCTTCTGCTGGCGTTGCGAACAATAAGTTTTTGGCTAAAATTGCGTCTGATTGGAATAAACCCAATGGTCTTTTTGTAGTTCCACCTGAAAGTGTAGATCTCTTTGTTCGTCGTTTACCTGTGAAAAGAATCCATGGAGTAGGGCGTGTCACTTCACGAAAGCTAGCAGATATGGGCATTGAACTCTGTGAAGATCTTAGATCGTATTCCGTCAGTGACTTAACTCAGCAGTTTGGTAAGTTTGGACAGCGATTATACGAACTGAGTAGAGGTATTGATGAGCGACCAGTTAATCCTGATGGGGTGAGGAAATCGATTAGTGTTGAATCTACTTATAATGAAGATCTAAAAAGTCTCGATGAATGTATTCATAAATTGCCTGATTTACTTTCAGATTTAAATAGACGTATTGGCATTAAACGTAGTCATGGTTTGGTACGAAAACTCTATGCTAAAATGAAATTTTCTGACTTTAAAAGCACCACTGTAGAACGGATCAGTCCTTGCACTGACTTGCCACTACTGGAAAAATTATTTGAAGAAGCCTGGCAGAGGAATGATAATAATGTGCGACTTTTAGGTGTCGGCGTTCGTTTGAAAGAAGTGGAGTCTATAGTGCAGGAAATGGAACAACTTGAATTAGCTTTACGACAAAAGCGGATGGAGTTTTTGTAGGATGGAACAGGCGTCGATCCTTCCTACAAAATACGAGGATTAGTTTTCTTCGATAACTTCAACTTTCTTTTTAATAATCATCACATTATCTTCATTATCAGCGTGCTCTGAATCTATAATAATTTTATAATTAGCTGAATCTCTGTCAATTTTGTGCATCATGCTACCCATGTTATCTTTAGTGAGAAAGTGTAATTGCAAATCGTTATTATTAAATGATACTTTTTTATCCACATCATAAGATGTTAGAACACCTTTAACTGCATCAATGATTGCATTTTGAACATCATCAGACAATCCATTAGCTCTTATTGTAACTTCGTTACTGACTTGCATTTGGTGAGTTTTACCTATCATTGCGCTAAGTCCTTCAGCTGCGATATGGTGCTTACCAAGATTAGGTAGGTTCAATTCTTTGCCATCAATCCAAATCATCTTATTCCCAGACACTGATTTTATGGTAACTTCTTTGCCATCAGATGTTGTTATGACTTTATTTTCACCATCAGCAATCTCAGGCATCGAAAACTGAAACTCTTCACCATCAATCATCAATTTCACTTCAGCATTATCTTCACCATCTTTATTGACAAATATTTCTATTTGCTGCTCAGATCCATAACTTATTGTATGGGCTGTTTTCTTTTCATCAGCTGTTGCCTCTTTATCAGAAGCTACTAATAACATCAAACCTACTGAGAGGATCACATAACTAAACCAAGTCCTATTCATTTTGAATCTCCTAAATATATTAAATCCCGTAATGGATAATTAGGTAATAGCAAGAGCTATGCCAGTCTATAAACTGGCTACATATATACCGATAATGAAGTTGCTAGTCACAAAGAACATCCTGATATCAGGATATTTATCCTTATTTAGGGATATTTATAAACCGTGTTTTTCGAGACGATAAAGAAATGCTTTGTAGGAAAGGTCAAGTAATCTTGCGGCTTGTGCTCTATTGTTTTCAGTTAATTCTAGTGCTTGATTTAAACAATCTCTTTCATGTGCTTCCCAAGAGAATCCTTCAAGTGGTAGTTGAAACTGTCCATCTGTCAAAGTCTTTGCCGCTGTTAGCACCGGTACATCTTTCACAGAAACAATACAATCTTCTGCAAATAATACAAGACGTTCAACAATGTTTCCAAGCTCTCTGACATTTCCAGACCAGTAGTTATTCAACAGTATATGCATAACATCTTTTGGAAACTCAGGTCTAGTTACGCCATGATTTGTGGCAGCTGAGTTGGCAAAATGATTAACAAGAGCGGGGATGTCTTCTGTTCGTTCGCGCAATGGAGGCATCACAAGTGGCACCACATTAAGTCGAAAATAAAGGTCTTCTCTAAATTGACCGACTTTGATTTCTTCCTCAAGATTCCGATTGCTAGCGGCAATAACACGTATGTTGATTTTCTTTTCTTCGTTACTACCAAGACGTGTCAGCGTTCCTTCTTGGAGTAAACGTAACAATTTCGCTTGTAATAATAAAGGAAGTTCACCAATCTCATCAAGAAAGATCGTGCCATTATCAGAGGCCTCGAACTTGCCAATTTTCAATCGATCAGCTCCTGTGTATGCGCCTTTCTCTGCACCAAAAAACTCTGCATCTGCAAGTGTCTCAGGTATAGCAGCACAATTAACTGCAATAAATGGCTTTTCCGAACGTTTAGATAGCTTATGAAGGGCCCTTGCTGCTAATTCCTTGCCAGTGCCACTTTCTCCACTGATAAGTACTGTAGCATTCGTTACAGCTAGTTTTTCAATCTTTCGAAACATCTTTTGCATTGAAGGAGCTCGGCCAACCATATCAACTAAATTACTTTGTTCTGTTAGAGCCTTTCTTAATTGTTTATTTTCTGATTTAAGATGCTTGGACTGACAGACTTTTTCCAAAGTAAAGAGTAGTGTTTGTCTTTTATAGGGCTTGCTCAGATAGTCATCAGCACCTGCTCTGATAGCCGAGATCGCATGATCAATAGAGCCGTGTCCTGTAGCCATTACAAAAGCTAATTCAGGATACAGCTCTCTGAGCTTCTCAAGTAACTGTAGCCCATCCATACCAGGTAGTTTCCAGTCTGAAAACACTAAATCTACAGGCTGCAATTGTTGAAGCTTCAGAGCTGACTCGGCATCTTCTGCCGTTACTACGGAATATCCTGCATCAGTAATAATTTGCTCGACGATATCACGTTGATCCGCTTCATCTTCTACCACAAGAATCCGATTTTTTTTCTTTGTTTGCATCACAAACTAATCCTATTTTTTGCCAGATCAAGAGATACAGAAGTACCGCGTTTAATTCTGTCTTGAACCTTTATATTACCATTGTAACGCCCTGTTGCTAGGCGATAAGCTATATATAAACCCATGCCACTGCCTTTGGCTTTAGTTGTTTGATGGGGTTGAAACAGCTTATCTCTAATCTCAATAGGAATACCATTTCCTTCATCAAGTATTTCTATTGTCAACATTTCTTCACTATCGGCAATATTAATTATTATTTCGCCATTATCTGGTGATGCTTCAACAGAATTTATAATTAAGGCATGCAGCATGGCTTTAACTTCAGCTTCTACACCTTCTATTGTGACATCATCCCCATTATTAACTTGAAAATGAATGTTTCGTTGCTCTAATTGACTCGCTTCTAACCGAATATCTTGTATAAGTGGCAACAATGCAATGGAAGATGGCTCTGCATCTCCTGATAAACTGAATGTTAAAAAGGCTCGTATCCACTGATCAACTCGGTTAATTTGTCTTGAAGCAGATTCAACTAATTTATTTCTGCGCTCTTCAGGCAAATCATTTCTTGCCAATTCTTCAACTGACAAACTCAATGTATTCAAGGGGTTACGAATACTATGTGCTAAACCACGTGAGATTTCACCAAGCTCTTTATAATGATCGTTTTCTCTGATCCTCGATTTTAATTGTTCAACTTCAGCAAGTTGCAAAGACATATGATTAAAGGATTCAACGGTTGATTTAATTTCACCACTAATGAAACTACCCTTGTTATCGATAGTTGTACCAAGTTCACCTGAAGCAACCGATTCAGCTGCTGATGACAAGTCACGAAGTGGTGCGCTTAATCTGTGAGAAAAATAGGCGGCTACAATCAAACCAAACACCAGTATGATTAATGTTCCCGTAAGCATACGACTTTCAAGCATTTTAACGGTTTTGATCATACCATCTCTGGGTATGGGTATTGACTGAGTTCCTGAAGAAGTTATCAATTCAAGAAAATCATCTTTAATTTGATTATTGAGTCGAATTTCGACGGTAGGTGCTGTGTAAGTAAATATCTGTGTGTGCTTTTGAGTTATCTTAGGATTGGCAGAATCAACGATAACTTGCTCGTGCATATTTCTCTGCCCAATTTTTGATTTCACATGGACGTTAGTGTTCGAATTAACAATTGATTCCAATAAAATTTTATCATTCCATTGGTATTTACCAAGAATGAAAAATGAAGCCGTATCTCTACCGACTGAAAATGCAACCTGACCAAGCTCTCTAGAGACATCTTGAGTAATCGAACGCATCATTAACCACTGACTGCCTAACAAAATAGCGAGTAGGGCACTGAATAACAAAAATACTTTACTTCGTAATGACATCGATTTTTTCCTGATAGATAGTTACATTAACTATACAGGAGCAAGCAAGCTTGATGCCAGTTGTTGTCTAACTAAGAATGATATACCAAAATATTATCGTGGCCTTCGTCAGCTAATTGAGATGCCTGTACTTGGCTCATCACACCCTTATCACAGTAGAGTAGGTAACGCTTTGCATTATCAAGCTCACTCATTTTGCGCTGCAAGGCAAAGAACGGTATTTTTATGATGGTATTATTTGTTAAGTGGAGAGGATTATTTTCTTCTTCATTAGGGTGTCTAATATCTATAACAATATCGTCAACAGCCGGTATTTTCACAACCTCAACTTCATGGATAGTTTTGACCGAGTTCATAACTTCATCAATACTAACTGCTTCAGAATCATCTACAGCTTTAGTTAATACATCCATATCAAATTCAGATTCCTCAGTGTCTATACGCTCTTTTTTGGCATGAGAAGTAGGGCGATCTGAGATGACACCGCAATATTCAGGCATATGCTTCGCAAAATCTTCAGTACCGATAGCCGCTGCTGTTTTGATGATATCAAGCTTATCCATAACGATAAGTGGACGGATAACCAAATGTTCCGTAATGGCATCGATTAACGTCAGGTTAGGCAATGTTTGGCTAGAAACTTGAGCAAGACTTTCACCGGTGACTAGAGCGCCAGCATTAATACGGTTTGCAACCAAGTCAGCAGCTCTCATCATCATGCGCTTAAGAACGACACCCATCTGTGAATGATGAACTTTCGTTAGAATTTCTTCAACGACGTCTTCAAATGGTACGGTTATGAACTTAACGCGATGAGAGTATGAGTATTTACGCCATAAAAAGTCAGCAACTTGTTTTACGCCAACCTCATGGGTAGCTCCACCTAAGTTAAAGAAACAAAAATGCGTGCAATAACCACGTTTCATCGTCATGTAGCTGGCAACTCCTGAATCAAAACCACCTGACAGTAGAGATAGAACATGACCTTGAGTACCCAATGGAAATCCGCCAATACCCTGATGCTGTTGCTTAATTAAATCAACATTTTGATCTTTTATCGATAATCGAACTGTTATATCTGGATTATGTAAATCTACAGATGTATCGTCGACTGCTCTCAATAAACAACCGCCAAGGAATTGCTCCGCCTGAAAAGACTTAAAAGGATGATTTCCACTACGCTTAGTTCTAACGACAAAGGTACGCCCCTGGATGAGATCAGCGCTATATTGAACAACCAGCTCGCCTAAATCATCGAGTGTTTCAAAACTGTGACGACTAACTTCCTCGATTTTATCAATGCCAGGTGTATTACTTAGACGCCCAATAATTTGTGATTGCTGTTGTTCAGTAGCGTCATCAGCATTAACCTCAAGTTTATCCCATTGATTTCGAACTCTAATTTGCACATCAATATCTCTACAACTATTACGAATATTGTTACATAAACGCATCGTCATATTCTTGCGAAGAGAACGACTCTTGATGATGATTTCTGGAAAAAGCTTAACGATAAGTTTCATAGTATTTACCACAAGTAAAATTTCGGCCGAGATGATAACATGGACTGAATGTTGACGCCCCTACACTAGGTGCTATTTTTTAGTTTTAAACACTCTCAAAATTAGTTAAGGTTCATTAACGCAAGGACAGGTAGTATATATTTTTCAGGACGTCGTGAATACATCCCTGTAGACTATACACTATCATCACTGCTGCTGAGATCTGTTGAATATACTATCTGATCCTACGCCTTTGACTTTAGTTGATGTAAAAATATAAGAAGATAAAATAAAAAAACTACAAGGAAGCTAAATTGATGAATTTGAATAATAATAGACTCCCAATCTTATTTAGATACTTAATGACAATGCTAGCTGCATCAGCATATGTCTCTACTATGATCGCTGATCAGATTGAGAAAAGACCTCGCGCTCGTGATGTGGGACTTATAGTTGGTACCATGCAAACAGGCAAATATAACGCCATTACTGATGTAGAAGGTGTATTAGTTGGACACTCGACTGTGATAAAAGAACCTAATATTCACACAGGTGTGACGGCTATTATACCAGCTCCTGGAAATCTATATACGAATCCTATTCCGGCTTGGATCCATGCGGGTAATGGTTATGGTAAGTCTGTTGGTTTAAGTCAACTACTGGAGTTTGGCGAAATTGAAACCCCTATTTTATTGACCTGTACTTTGTGTGTATGGACTGCTGCGGATGCAATGGTTGATTATCTTTTGGAGCAGCCGGGTGAGTCTCAGCATACGATTAACCCGATTGTTGGTGAGACTAACGACAGTATTGTTAGTGATATGTGGACCCATCCTGTGCAAGCTGAGCATGTGAGAGAAGCTTTAGAGTCAGCTAAGAGTGGGCCAGTGGAAGAGGGTAGTATTGGCGCAGGAACTGGTACTCAGACTTATCACTGGAAAGGTGGTATTGGCACGAGTTCTCGTGTTTTGCCTAGTTCTTTAGGTGGTTACACGGTTGGTGTGCTGGTTCAGAGTAATCTTTTAGCAGGTGCAACGCTACGTATGAATGGAGCTCCTGTTGCGCGCGAACTAGGTAAATATGCCTATAAAAAAGAGTTAGAAGAAGATAGAAAAGATGATAAGGAAGTGCGAGGTGGTTCTATTATGATTGTAGTAGCTACCGATGCTCCTCTGGACTCTCGTAATCTAAATCGTTTAGCTACTCGTGCTATGATGGGCTTGGCCCGAACAGGTTCTGTTGCTGAAAATGATTCTGGGGATTATGTTATTGCATTTTCTACGTCGAAATTAGTTCGTAAGGTGCGTTCTCATGATAAACCTTGGCCGACTGAATCGTTACTTGCTTCCTCAATGTCTCCATTATTTACCGCTACCGTTGAAGCGACTCAAGAGGCTATTTACAATGCATTGTTTAAGGCTACAACGGTTGAAGGCCGTGGTAATAAACTCGAAGCGCTACCGATAAAAGAAACAGTTGAAATTCTTAAGAAGTATAATGTTTTAGATTGGGATAAGACTTTGCCGCCTGGCAAACATTAGTTGCTATTTTGGCCAAGCAGCTCTCTGGTTTGGTCAATTGTTGCAAGTTTTCGTCCGGATTGTTTATATGATTGCCAGCTTTGTGCCACTAAATCGGCATTAGAGTTGGCGGTTGTCCCATCTGGTAGGTAAAACCCATTTTCAAATCCTACTCTTATTTGGCAATTAAAATCGACTGTCTTAGCTAAAATCTCAGGCGCATTGACTCCAAAAGAGCAGACCATCCAGTTATTGTTGGTTTCTAATATAGAACGATACTGCTGTACTATGTCAACTTCAGGTGGTGTTTTTGTGTATCGACCTAGTACAAAAAGTAGTGAATGATTATTCAAAGGGATAACTTTAGACGCTATTAACTTCTGATATTGTCTAAAATCTACTTCGTCATAAAGAATGTATTGGATGAGACAGTTATTTGCAGCAAGATTTTTCAAAAAATTCTTAAAAGGTGCTACAGAAGTATTTTCCGGAACAAATTCCCTTAATGCAATAGATATGCAGTCGGGCATTAACTGTTGCATGAGATCGATCTGTTCAGCTGAATTATAGATACCGGCAGCTTCACTGGTTACCTGGACAATCATTTCACTAGCGACCGCTGCCTTAACCGCCTTTACTGCGGTTATATAATCTTTTGGTAACAATGAATGCCGCTCGCTTTTGTCTCTGACATGCAGATGTATCATTCTTGCACCAGCTTCAAGGCACTCAACAGCTGTTTGAACAAGTTCTGAAGGTGTTATCGGAAGTGCCGGATGATCTTGTTTGGTATGGCGAGCACCGTTAGGGGCAACTGCAATTACCAGTGGCTTTAAATCAGTCATAGCAATTACTATTAATCCAGATTTTCAGTGACAGTTTGAATAACAGAGGTAATGATCGTCGCTATATCTATAATTTGATCTTCGGTGATAATAAATGGTGGTGCAAGAAGAATATGATCGCCATTTTGTCCGTCTATTGTTCCACCCATTGGATAACAGAGTAAACCTTGTTTCATTGCTTCGCTCTTGATTAATTTATTAACATTTAATGTAGATGGAAACGGTTCTTTTGTTGCTTTATTAGCAACTAACTCAATACCAATGAATAAACCCCTACCTCGTATATCACCTACATGAGGATGATTTGATAGGTTCTGATCCAACAAGTTGCTAAGTTGTGTTCCACGTTTAATTACGTTATCTAGTAAATTATGTTCAATAATATATTTCAATGTTGCCAAGCCGCCAGCAACCCCTGTAGCATGACCCATATAAGTATGACCGTGTTGAAAAAAACCACTTCCTTCAGTGATCACATCGGTTATGTATTTCTGACAAAGTAGGGCACCGATTGGTTGATAACCAGCACCTAAACCTTTCGCGGTTGTAATCATGTCGGGGATTATTCCTTCATCCTCATAGGCATACATCCTGCCGGTTCGTCCTACTCCACACATAACTTCATCGAGGATCAGCATTACATCATACTGGTCGCAAATCTCCCTTATTCGCTTGAAATAGCCTTCTACGGGAGATACTGCACCTGCTGTTGCACCCACAACTGTTTCTGCTACAAAGGCAGCAACGTTTTTAGCACCTAGTTCTAAAATCTTAGCCTCCAGCTCGTTAGCCGTTCTAAGACCATACTCTCGGCTAGTCTCGTTATCATTCTTGAAACGGTACTCGAAACAGGCGCTGATGTGATTACCTGGTTTTAGTAAGGGTCTAAAATCTTTTTTACGCCACTCATTACCTCCTACTGCTAATGCGCCTAAGGTATTACCGTGATAGCTTTGTTCACGAGCAATAAATAAGTGCTTATTTGGCTTACCTGATTCAACATAAAACTGACGACATAATTTAAAAGCAGCTTCATTGGCCTCTGATCCACCCGATAAGAAAAGCGCTTTATCCATACCAGGAGCAAGTGAGGTGACAAGCTCAGCCATTTCTTCCAATGCATCAGTCGTGAAAAAAGCTGAGTGTGCGTAAGCAAGTGTATG
>JAAGZM010000104.1 GCA_024206355.1 Gammaproteobacteria bacterium
GCAAAGCCTGCATCAACAACGGTAAAAGTTAGACCATTAAAAAAGCTAAAAGATTATGCGATAAGTTAATAACTGTTTTATTACTATTACACAAAATCCATATATCCAGTATAATCGCGGCTATTAAATAATTATCCGTTTTAATGGTAACGCTCAATGGAACAACGACTTGAATTTTCTGAAGCATTATTAAAAAAGTATGATCAAACTGGACCAAGATATACATCTTATCCAACCGCAGTACAATTTGTACCAGCACTGAATGCTGACGTGTATTCTAATATTGCTCAAACTGCTTCACAAGATAATCCTGAACAACCATTATCTTTGTATTTTCATATCCCTTTTTGTGACACCCTTTGCTATTACTGCGGATGTAGCAAAATTATTACACGAGATTATTCACTAGCTATTCCTTACATAGAATATATCGAGAAAGAGATTAAACTACAGGCACCTCTTTTCGGAAACCGGCTAGTGACTCAATTGCACTTGGGTGGAGGAACGCCCACTTTTCTTGATAATCAGCAAATGACTTCATTGATGCAAATGGCAAAAGACGCCTTTACCTTAGATGAGTCAGATCAACGCGAATTTTCAATTGAGATTGATCCACGTTCGGTAGACAACGAAAGGATTGAGTTACTAGCTAATATCGGCTTTAATCGATTGAGTATGGGTATTCAAGACTTCGATCCACAGGTTCAAAAAGCTGTTAATCGTATTCAATCAAAAGAAGATACTCTGAATGTTATCAATCATGCGAGAGAGGTTGGTTTTAAATCAATCAGTGTTGACCTAATTTATGGGCTTCCCAAACAACAACTGGAAACGTTCTCAGTAACCCTTGATTCAATCATAGGAGCTAAGCCTGATCGAGTTGCAGTTTATAATTATGCACATATGCCACATTTATTTAAGACTCAAAAAGGTATTAAAGAAGTTGAACTACCTAATGGAGAACTGAAATTAAAGCTATTAGCTTTGACTATTGAAAAATTAACTAATGCGGGATATATCTATATCGGAATGGATCATTTTTCACTGCCTGAAGATGAATTATCGATAGCACAGCGACAAGGAACCCTTCATAGGAATTTTCAAGGTTATTCAACCCAAGCTGAATGTGATTTGATTGGGCTTGGATTATCCTCAATTGGTAAGGTTGGTAATAGCTATAGTCAAAATGAGAAAGATATCGAATCCTACTATAGTGCTCTAGATAAGAATAAGTTACCTATTCTAAGAGGTGTTGAGCTCGATAAGGATGATGTTATGAGACGTCATATCATCAGCGAATTGATGTGTCATTCAGCCTTAACATTTACCGAAATTGAAACGATGTTTGATATCAATTTCAAAGAGTACTTCAAACAAGAATTACTCGATTTAGAAACGTTCACGGAAGACAACTTATTGATTATCAGTGAAGACGGTCTCCAAATTACACCATCAGGAAGAATGTTGATGAGAAATATTGGTATGCAATTTGATGCGTATCTCAAACCAGGCGGTCGAAAAGGTAAAAAAGGCACATACTCCAAACTTATATAACTACTTGTTAAATTCTAAATTTACCCGGGTCATAATCGTCTGAAATTGCAATCATAACCCAGCCTGACTCAATTGTGGCATGGAAGGCTCATTGATTTCAATCCAATGGGGCATTAAACTGGAGAGATATATATTTCTGACTACTGGGAGCACAACCCCCCACAATAGTTGCCAAAGGAAATACAGATTTAACAAGCTAAACAGAGGTCGTAGTTATGAATTTACTCAGACACTCAATACGAAATTCGCTTCTTGCAGAAGTACCCATAATATTGCTAGCGAACTGTGGTGGAAGTGAAGTCATACAACTACCATCCATGACTTTGTAGTTAGCACCACACAATAAGTTATAAATTATGAAAACAATTGATTTTCAGAATGAAGATATCCTTATAAAAGCGCTTCTCAAGAATGATGAAGAAGCTTTTCGTTATCTTGTGAAAACACTTTATAGCCAACTTTTTGCTGTTGCTAGAGCTATTGCAGGAAGTTCAATTGCTGATGAAGTGGTTCAGGAATCGTGGATTTCAGTCTTAAGAGCACTTCCGAAATTTGAAGGTCGCTCTAGCTTGAAAACATGGATTATCAGAATTGTAGCCAACGAAGCAAAAAGACGTCTGAAAAAGGAGTCAGGCTATGTATCTATGGATAGTTTAGGCGTTGATAATGATAGTTTTCTTGAGCGATTTGATTCCAAAGGGCACTGGATTAGGCCACCTGCAAACTGGGATTTGGCAACTCCAGAAGAGATACTTGAAGAGAAGCAACTGAAATGTTGTATTGACGCAACAATTAAGGTTCTACCTGAAAGACAAAAAGCTGTCTTTCTATTACGTGACTTGGAAAATCATTCTCTTGAACAAATATGTAACATCCTAGATATTAGCGACTCAAATGTAAGAGTATTGTTACATAGAGCTAGACTTAAATTATTTCAGATTATTGAAAAATTCCAGGAGACAGGTGAATGCTAAGCTGTAAAGAATTTGTAGAGCAATTAGCCAAAATTATAGATAATGAAGAGCTCACTCTTGGACAAAAGCTCAACAATAAGCTGCATCTATTTTTCTGTCATCATTGCAAAACATATCTAAAACAAGCGAAAATAACAGTGGCCGTCGCTAAAAAACTAGATTGTGAACCACCAACCTCTACTCAAATAGAGCAAAGTATTGCCGAAATGAAAGGTTTTTCTGTAAGCCAAGAATAGATATCAAAGCCCTTTCCAAAATAATTACTAACATTGTTTAAGAAAAATAATTCACTTTATATGCGTTGTTCTTGTTGATGATTATCTAAAAATCATCTATCGTTTATAAACTATGACTAAAATTATCGGATTTGTACAACTAAAAGGTGGTGTGGGACGTTCCACACTTGCAACTAATCTGGCTGGAACCATGGCAGAAACTGCTAAAGTCGCGCTAATTGATTGCGATGCACCTCAATATACTTGCAGCCACTGGCTACAACAACGCAACGATCTATATGAAATTGACGAGCAGTTAGATTTATATCAACCTGCGACTTATAAAGAGTTGTTGAAGTTACTGCAAAAGTTAGATGGTCAATATGATTATATTATTATTGACTGTCCTCCTCGTATCGATGGTTTCAGCCGTGTAGCACTTATGCTTTCCAACCTGGTTTTACTACCACTTGGCGCAAGTGCTGCAGAAATATGGTCTATTGAGGCGATGTTACCAGTGCTAAAAGAAGCTAAGCAGATTAATTCCAATATTGATGCAAGAATTGTATGGAATCGATTCCGTGGTTATACACGAAGCGCTAACGAAAATGCAGAACATGCGAAGAAAGATCTGAAGCTTCCCGAAATGCGACAAAAACTTGGATTACGTGTTGCCTACTGTGATGCTATGGCAGACGGCTTAACAGTCCATGAAACAAATGATAATAATGCTCGTGTTGAAATATGGTCACTAAACTCAAGTGTGCGGCGACTTCTCTCAAAACAAAAGAAAACACGCAAATTGAGCGATGATAAAGTTTTGGCTTTTGCTAAAAAGCACTAGATAAATTTATTGATAAGTGAAAAGCAAAATAAGTCTAAAAAATAAGGCAAAGTATCATCTTCAGATACTATCATTGGCGGCTGGTTAATCATCTTCCTGATAATAAAAAAAGGAGGGCTAAGCCCTCCAGAGTACAACCAAGTTATAAATTTGCTATTGTATTAATAAGCTCCACATTCGCTTCATCTTTGATATTTCGCTGACCTTTTGTGATAACAATGTCATTAGTATCTATTCCTGCCAGTATTTCAACACTAGTTGTATTACTAAAACCTATTGATACATTGCGTTTATGAGCAATACCTTCTTCCACTACATAAACCGATACTTCATCATCCTGTAGTAATACAGATTCCTTAGGAACTAACATTGTCTGGAGATGAGTATCATAAATAATACTTACCCGGCTAAACATTCCTGGACGAAGTACATTCTGCTTGTCTTTTAAACTCACGGTCACTCTCACAGTACCTGAATCTTTATCTACTATTGGACTTATCCGCAAAACGTTACCTGAAAATGGATACTTAGCAGCTTCGACCATGACATGCGCTAATTGTCCCTCCACCAAAGCAGCTTTTTCAGACTCTGGAAGATGAATGATGGCATGCAATTCTGATAAATCAGTAATATGGAATGCAGGTGAGTTTTGTTTGAGCAAGTTACCTTCTTTAATATAGCGAACAGCTACAACACCAGAGATAGGCGCTCTAATCGTTGCATATTCAAGATTTAATGAAGCTAAATCAGTTGCGGCTTTCTGTGCCTCATATTGATAGCGGATCCGATCATATTCTTCAGAGCTGACTAAGTTCTGCTCATACATTTTTTCTTGTCTACGCAAATCATTTGCTTGCTTATTCAAGTTGGCAGATGCTTGTTTTAGTTCAAGTGTTAGCCGATCTACCTCGAGTTGAGCTAGTACCTGACCTGCTTCAACATAATCACCTTCTTCAACCATAATACTAGTCACTACACCTGAAACGCGAGCAGCAACAGCGGCTTCCTCAGCTGCTTCAAGCGAAGCAGTAGTGCCATAAGTAGCATTAATATTGCCAATAACCACAGTTTCAGCAATCACAGGAATGGTAACAACTTCCTCAGCAACCACTATTTCTGACTTAGCCTCACTGCAACCGGAAAGAATAAAAATCGAACTAACTGTAATAGTTATAGCAGCTAATAGTTGTGCTCTTTGACTCATGGTAACCTCTATTTATATTAAGTTAATAACGTTAATTAATTATTACTAATTCGCTTTCCATGTACGAATTGGATACATGAAGAGAATGCATTATCAGTGCCAACCTCATCAGATACATACAGCTTACTGTTTTTAAACGTTTTTTTGTTTGTGTAAATGTTAAGAAGTATGTTTTCCTGCCGATACTGTTACTGAAATGACCAACTATTAGTGAAAATCATACTTTGTAAAAAAGATAAATCTTTTGTTATTTTCAGTTATCATTCAGTAAGACGTAATAAATCAATGGATAGTTTGTAATGGCACAGGAAATTAAACATTTTGTCAGCAGCAAATTCGGCAATAAAGATTTACGGAGTAATATTCCTGCCGTAGGAGATAGTGAGCCTGATGCTAAGTATACTAATAAAGATGAGCGTCAAGCTATGCTATGCGAAGAACCGATAGATCTCAGAGATATGTTTCCAACACTCTGTTACCCCTATCGAGAAGATGGTATTACGCACTATTTTGATGGCGATACAGAAAATTTCTATTTAAAGCAACTAGAGAGTCATAAAGGGAAATACACCCAAGCCGTGTATGAAGCGGTTTTAAAGCATTCTGCAGCTCGACTAGCCTCAGGTTTGTATGGTGAATTAGATGATTATGACATTGACTATGAAGCTATCACTTTTAATCCTCCAACTGTTATACCTGTTGGTTACAGCCAGCATCGGCAAGAGGGCCGTTTAAATTTCACTACCGATGTTGAAATTGAATTATCTTCAGGCAAGGTTATTCAAGGACGCTCTGTTGATATTTCTCCATCTGGTGTGCAAATAAAATTATCTCAACTGCTCGATGTTATTGACGGTATGTACATAAGTATTTGCTTCCCCACTTTAGAAGTAAAATATAAACGCCACTTTGGGCATATCCCCTATCGATTAATGAAAAGCTCCATTGGCTCGATGCATATGTCATTAATGCTTTCTAGAGTTGATCCTGGCTATCACCCTTTCGACGTATTTCTTCAAGAGTTTATCGATAACAAAAAGCATCGATATCGTCTCGATGCAGAAGACTCAAAATTAGCTTTAACTGCCAAAGCCTGGGAATATCTCTATACTAAAGCGCTGCCTTATCTTGCTTGTTTTGTATCAACCAATGACGAGCGAATGCAAATTCAAGAAATAGCAATTTCTCAACATAACAAACAACAATTAAGCGGACTCGGCAATAGTATGCTCAGCTGTCTTGAGCAACAGATGAGTTCATTTAGACTCAAACGTATATCCGATAAAGAGTCTTATGCACCTGAAATATATGCATACCGATATCAAGATACTGGACTACGCCGACGCCTCTGCGCAACTTCTTGGCAGTTTACTGATAACAATAGTAAATTAGCTTTTCTTCGCACAGGACTGAAGGAAGATACCTTGACAGCGTGGCGAATCAATGTTGTTCAGCTCAAAGATATGTCTGAACAAAGAAGCTCTGAATTGCTAGATAAGTTGGCTGAATCAAAACCTGAGCAAGCTGAAAGTCTACTCGCACAGTTAAATAATTATGAATATATTATTTATCTGGTTGATGTTACTGAAAGTCTTCGTTACGACCCCTTATTAGCCTACGATGAATCATTAGACGTACCTGATGACAATTTTTTTGATGCTTACGAAATTCAACGTGGACATGCCGCAGACTATACACGGTTAAGACTTGGGATCAGTAAGCAGCGAAATGAAGAGCGTTTCATTTATCAGTCACCAGTTGTAATAAAATTTTATGGCGAGTCTATTAAGGGGCACACCTTAGATTTATCAGTAAATGGCTTGAAAGTAATGCTAGATAGCTCTAAATCATTTCAAATTCGGGATACTGTCAGCATTGACTTCGTTGGATTTAATAAGAAATTTCGCTCATCAAAGTTAAAGCGGCAAAGTTATCGAATTGCGGCAATAACAAAAGATGGCTCACTATGCCTAACCCGTGATCATCGTATTGCAAGACATGAGGCAGCCATATTTCTTGTGAAGTTACTTAAAAAAAATAAAGACATACTACCCAGCTGTACAGGCGAACTTTGGATGAGTACTAAATCCAGGCTCATGGAGTCTTGGCTAAACTTACACTTACCTACTCAAGCCTTGTTAATGACAAGAGAGGAAGGAAGGTACAATATCCCCTATTTGCTTTCCAGTAATTACACGCAGCAATTGCTAGCACCTTTTCAGATTGGTCGAGAAATTTATAACTTTAAAGCACTTGTAGAACTACCTATTCTTAAAGAGAAGTTAAGTGAATTAAGGATCCACTCTGGAAAACCGATGACTATTGAAATATATATCAGTCAAGAACAGCCAAATGAGGATGATATTCCAGATATAGAATTAAAATGCTGGTCTGATTTTAAAGATGATATTGACCGTATTGAATATTTAACAAAATGTAGTCGTAAACCGATATTCACTTTCTGCCACTTATCCCTTGGGAAAGTTCCTCGGTTAGATAAAAGTGATTTCTTTGACGATATGAATGTTATACGAATAAATGCCAGGCACCGCCTTACAGAATTTGAAAATGAATATCAGTCGCTGGCCGTTATATTAGAATTAATCGATTGCACCGATCTGATAATGCAGCGTTATGACTTGAGCCAAGTGTAACAGGCTCAAGTTCACTTTATTTATCTTTTTTTCTTGCTCAGAAAACCTACCATTAATAACAATGTCAACAACCCCATGCTACCAGCTCCTCCAGAGCCTACACTAATCGTTCCTGTTTCACCTGAACCACTACCTACAGAACTACCATTCGATTGCATATCTAAACCAACATCTTCTAATGGGACTTCCGATAATTGATAACTACTCTCAACAGTGGTTGTTAATAACTCATCCGTATAAGTATCATAGATTTCTACTCGAAAATCATAATATCCCGTGCTGTAACCATTCTGCCAGACCGTTTCTAAGATGTAGGTGTCTAATGTTGAATATCCTTCAATGATGAAATCTTCTGTAGTAAAATCCAGAGTCCAATTTCCACTGCTATCTTTTACCCAGATTTCTGCATAAATCATTTCGCTACCTGAATCGACATCGGCATCAAACTGTAAACTAAATGACTGGTAGAATCCGTCATTATCATTATCACTCAATAGGGTAATGCTAGCATCATAGATTGAGAAAGCTGAATTTGTTGACTGTAAATTATCGTAACTAGCATCTTCCAAAAAATGCTCTGCAAGCTCATAAGTGTCGTAAGGTCTGATTGTTGCTACTAACAAACCATCGTACTGATCATAAAGATCAATTAAAATATCATAGCTTCCAGGTGGAAATCCGCTGGTCAGTAATGTTTCAACCGTATAATCATCTGAGGAACTCGAACCATCCAAATCAAAGTAATTTGAGGTAAAATACAATTCCCAAGGTCCACCTTCGAAACTCAAATACAACTGGGCATGTACTGTGGCGATATTATAATTTGTATCTGCATCAAAATTAACCGTAAACTCTGAATAATAGCCATCATTATCATGATCGTAATCCATGTATACATAAGCTGAACTAAAGAAAAACGCTGAAGACTTTAGTTGTGTAGCTAAATTTGGATCTCGGTATTGTAGTTGCTTACCAATTTTTGATGTAGCTGTCTGACTAGTAGATTTTTCTACTAGTAGGGCTGGATCAGAAATATCTTTGTACTCTGCCTTTCGCTCAGTGCTGATAGCAGATTGAACATTGATAGATTGGTTCTTCACTTTATTAAATACTGCTCTCTTATCTTGCCCACCTAATTGACCCGTTGTAACTTTTACTGTTTTATCAGAAGCAGTTATTGATAACGTTCCGAACAAAATAACGGTTATACCGATACTAGTGAATAGTTGATTTAATAACTTACTGTTTCCAGACATGCCTAAACTCCTTTAGAATGTGCATACATATCAAGTATGTGATCATGATGAGATCTACTATAAAGGATTGAATCTGAACCGTTCCTGAACAAATTATTCAGATTACAATTAAGTCAACTATTATAGGTAATTATTGTAGGTAAACATGCAACAACCATCTCGAAGCATAATTAGCAATCAACAAATGATGCACCCTGATCTAGATGATGTTATACAGAAACATTTAGTCAGTGTTTATCAGAAACCAATATTAGCGTTTAATCAAAGCGCCTTTAAAACTGCGGACAAGATGTACCAGCAATATCAAGGTAACTTTATTCTCGATTCAGGTTGTGGTGTTGGTGAAAGCACCTACCAAATTGCAAAAAAGTTTCCCGATGCCTTTGTTCTAGGCATTGATCAGTCTAAATATAGGATTGACACCAATAGTGAATGGACATTGCCTGAAAATGCTCTCTTACTACGTGCAGACTTAGTTGATTTTTGGCGATTAGCAGCTGAAGCTGACTGGCAACTCGCTCGTCATTATCTACTTTATCCTAATCCATGGCCAAAGAAAAAACACTTGCAACGTCGTTGGCATGGTCATCCAGTTTTTCTCGCTTTGAAAGAATTAGGTGGAAAAATTGAGTTAAGGACAAACTGGAAGATTTATGCAGAAGAATTTTCCCACGCATTAAATATATTAATGGAGAAAAACTATCAAATGGAAATTTTTGTTCCTGAAAAACCGATTACCCCTTTCGAGAGAAAATATCAGCTAAGTGGTCAGGAGCTCTATAGGGTATCTAAAATAACCTAGCTTCGAGCACGCTCCCTAGCTGAGAGTAATTCACTGTGACGAAGATATAGCAACTCAGAAATTTTACGAATAAAATGATCTTCATAAGGATCAAGCACGCCATCTGCGTAAGCCACCTGCCACATTAATTCGATAAGACGAATTTTCTGCTGATTAGTAAATTCCTTATTTAACAAGGATGTAAACTGATGATAGTCGATAGCTTCATGGCTTTTGGCTTTGGCCAATTCCATCAATTGAGTAATATCGTCATCGGATAAGGAAAACTTACTAGCAACAGCCTGTTGAATTTTTTCTTTTTCCTGCTCGGTATAATCATGATCAGCCTGAGCAACATCGAGCAATAATACCGCACTTGCCAGTTGTAAGCGGTGTTCAATCTCGGTTTCAGATTCAACGCTTACAACTGACAATCGTTGTTCAAAAAAAAGTTTTAATCGACTGATCATATCAATTAGAAATTTAGCTGTTTAACCATTTAAAAGACTTTCGCCCAGGATAAGTAGCTTTATCGCCAAGGAATTGTTCGATTCGTAGTAATTGGTTATATTTGGCAATTCTATCAGAACGACACAAGGAACCTGTTTTGATCTGACCTGCAGACGTCGCAACAGCAAGATCAGCAATTGTCGTATCTTCAGTCTCACCTGAACGGTGTGAAATAACCACTGTATAATCTGCATCATGGGCCATTTTAATCGCTGCCAACGTTTCTGTCATTGTGCCGATTTGGTTTACTTTAATAAGAATTGAGTTAGCAATTGAACTGTCTATTCCACGTTGTAGAATTTTTGTGTTTGTTACAAAAAGATCATCACCAACCAATTGAATTTTATCACCAATCTTTTCAGTCAATAATTTCCAGCCTTCCCAGTCATCTTCATCCATACCATCTTCAATTGAAATGATGGGATAGCGATCAGCTAAGTCTGCTAGGTAATCAGTAAATTCTGCTGGTGTTAATGAACGTCCTTCAGACTCTAGATGATATTGACCATCCTTATAGATTTCCGAACTTGCCACATCAAGCGCAAGTAATATTTCAACACCTAACTTGTAGCCAGCTAGTTCAACAGCTTCTACGATGACTTGAAGTGCGGCTTCATTCGACTCAAGATCAGGAGCAAAACCACCTTCATCTCCAACCGCAGTATTCAATCCTCGCTTTTTCAATACTCCGCGTAACGAATGAAAAATTTCAGCACCATATCTTAGCGCCTCAGAAAATGACTCAGCACCTACTGGCAAAATCATAAACTCTTGAATATCAACACTATTATCAGCATGACAACCACCATTGATAATATTCATCATCGGTACAGGTAAACAGTAAGGACCGTTTGGATTGATCTGTTGGAACAACGGTATTTTCTTTTCAGCAGCATCAGCACTTGCAAAGGCTAGTGAAACAGCAAGAATTGCATTTGCTCCAAGTAACTCTTTGTTTTCAGTAGCATCCAAATCAAGCATGATTTGATCAAGCTTGTTCTGATCAACATCCTGACCATTTAATGCATTAACAATAGGCCCATTAATATTAGCAACTGCATTTAGAACACCTTTCCCAAGATAACGGCTGTTATCACTATCACGCAACTCCAATGCTTCTCGCTTACCTGTTGATGCACCCGATGGAGATATACCAATTGCAGAAAAACCTGACTCTAGAAATACTTCAGCTTCTACAGTTGGGTTTCCACGCGAATCGAGTACTTCTCTACCAATGATGTTCTTTATGACTGACATACTATTTCCTTATTTACATATTTTAAAAACGTTTAATCAGAACTAGTGGATCCTTAATTTCTGATGTTCGATAGCCGCTTCTATAAAGCCACTAAATAAAGGGTGTCCATCTCGCGGTGTAGAGGTAAATTCCGGGTGAAACTGACAAGCAACAAACCACGGATGATCAGAAAGCTCAATCATTTCAACTAAATCATTATCAACAGAATAGCCAGATACTTTTAAACCCGCGTCTTCTAAAGCCGGTACAAAGGCATTATTTACTTCGTAGCGGTGACGATGGCGCTCTATTATTTCTTTTTCTCCATAAAGTTTAGCTGCAAGACTATCATCAACCAACTTACAACTTTGTGCACCTAGTCGCATTGTACCGCCAAGATCAGAATCTTGGTCGCGGGTCTCAATAATGCCATCTTCATTCAACCATTCAGTGATCAAAGCCACAACAGGATGAGTGGTTTTCATTGTCATTTCTGTACTGTGCGCATCATCCATATTTGCCATGTTTCTTGCAAATTCTATCAGCGCGACTTGCATACCTAAACATATTCCAAGATATGGAATTTTATTTTCTCTTGCATACTGAACAGCACTAATTTTGCCTTCGACACCTCGCTCTCCAAATCCTCCGGGGACTAGAATAGCATCAATATCTGATAAAATATCAGAACCTTCTTTCTCAATATCTTCTGCATCAATATATTGAATTTTCACCACACGGCGGTTTTGTAAACCAGCATGGTGTAATGCCTCGTTCAATGACTTATAGGCTTCTGTCAAATCAACATATTTACCTACCATGGCGATTGTAATTTCACCTTTAGGATTTGCTTGAGCATACAGCACCTGCTCCCATTCTGATAAATCAACAGGGCTACAGTCCAATTTAAAGCGTTCTACGACTAATTCATCAAGACCTTGGTTATTAAGAATAGTAGGGATTTTATAAATACTATCGACATCTTGCAGCGAAATAACTGCTTTCTCAGCTACATTGGTAAATAATGCTATCTTCATACGTTCAGCATTAGGCAGAGCTCTATCTGAACGGCAAATCAAAACATCAGGTTGAATACCAATAGAGCGCAATTCTTTCACTGAGTGTTGTGTTGGTTTCGTTTTTAATTCACCAGCCGTTTGGATCCAAGGCAGTAATGTCAGATGAATAAACATCGCATTTTCACGACCTAGTTCAAAACCCATTTGGCGAATCGCTTCCATAAATGGCAGTGACTCAATATCACCAACTGTTCCACCAATTTCAACCAGTGCAACATCAGCGCCTTCAGCACCTTTAACCACTTTGGCTTTGATATCATCCGTAATATGAGGGATAACTTGAACTGTACCGCCGAGATAGTCTCCACGACGTTCCCTTCGGATAACATCGGCATACACTCGACCACTGGTAAAGTTATTACTTTGTCGCATGCGGGTTCTTACGAATCGCTCATAGTGCCCTAGATCAAGATCTGTTTCTGCACCATCTTCGGTAACAAAAACTTCTCCGTGCTGAAATGGACTCATCGTACCAGGATCAACATTGATGTATGGATCCAATTTAAGAAGAGTAACCTTTAGTCCTCTAGCTTCTAGAAGTGCAGCGAGAGATGCTGCAGCAATACCTTTTCCTAGCGAAGAAACAACACCGCCTGTAACAAAAATATAACGCGCCATATTTACCCTTAAATACTTACTATTATTGCCATTAGAAATGGAAAATAATAAACCATCACTTATATCGGTGATTGGATCGTTAACCTATTCACTTTCTGAGCTGGGGCAGGAGTGCTCCCGAACGGGGTAGTAGTTTACCAAAGATCTTATCCGTTCGGCAATTGGTATTATCATTTTTATTTGGTATCAAGATGCTCAAATCCTTTTATCAATTGATCCAGTTGTTTAACTTGGGCAAGGAAAGGTTCTAACCTATCTAATCTCAGTGCACAGGGGCCATCACAGAGAGCGTTATCAGGATCTGGATGTGCTTCCAAGAATAAGCCTGCAATACGTTGAGACATGCCTGCTAGAGCGAGTTCAGTGACTTGTGCACGTCTTCCGCCTGCAGAATCTCTTCTTCCACCTGGTGTTTGTAAAGAATGGGTTACATCGAAAATCACTGGATAGCCCATTTCTTTCATAATTCCAAAACCCAGCATATCCACAACTAGATTGTTGTAACCAAAACTGCTGCCCCGTTCACATAACATCAACTGGACATTCCCAGAGTCAGTAAATTTTTTCAGAATATGTTTCATCTCTCTCGAATGTAGAAATTGTGCTTTTTTAATATTGATAACGGCATTAGTTTTTGCCATAGCAACAACCAAATCTGTTTGACGACATAGAAATGCTGGCAACTGAATGATATCAGCAACATCAGCTACTGCCTGTGCCTGCGCAGGTTCATGTACATCAGTAACAATAGGCACATTAAAAGTTGATTTAATTTCAGCAAGTATTTTCAGACCTTCATCTAACCCTGGCCCACGATAGGAGCCAACAGATGAGCGATTTGCCTTATCAAACGATGCCTTAAAAACATAAGGAATATCAAGTTTACTAGTCACTTCAACATATTTTTCAGCGACTTCCATCGCTAAATCTCTAGACTCAAGAACATTCATACCACCCAATAGAACAAATGGCAGATCATTGCTAATGGCTATTCCTGATAAATTGATGATTTTCTGTGTCATAAGTCTCTCAGTTTTAAGGTTTATTTAACTTCGCCTGTTGCCAGGCAGCTTCTAACGCTTCATCAGCAACATCACTGATTTTTTTATTTTGTTGTTGATAGTGTAACTCAATATCTCTAAATCGTTTTTCAAATTTCATTGATGCTTGACGTAAACAGGTTTCAGCATCTAAGTTTAAATGCCTGGCAAGATTAACGGCGGTAAAAATTAAATCACCCATTTCATCTTCTATCTCACTCAAATCATTATTTGTTATCGCTTGCTTTAGCTCTTTGATTTCCTCATCAAGCTTATCAAAGACGGGAGAATAATGTCGCCAATCAAAACCTTCGTTAGCGGCTCTACGCTGCATTTTTTGTGCTCTAGTTAAGGCAGGCAATGCAAGGGGGATATCATCAAGAGCACTGTGTAGTTGTTTTTTACTGCGCTCAGATACTTTTGCCTGATGCCAAGCTTGCTCCAATTCACTCATATCATAATTTTCATCAGCAAATACATGAGGATGACGCTGTTCTAGCTTATCGCAAAGTCGATGAATAATATCTTGTAAATCAAAGAGGTTTTGTTCTTCAGCAATCCTTGCATAAAAAACTACTTGGAACAATAAATCACCTAACTCATCAGGTAACGCATTATTGTCGTTACTTTCTATTGCATCAGCAACTTCGTAGGCTTCTTCTAATGTGTAAGCAATAAGACTATGCCATGTTTGTTCAATATCCCACGGGCAACCGTTTTTAGGATCGCGTAATTTTGCCATAACATCGATAATACGTTGTAATGACTGCTGTGGATTTTGTTTGTTCATAATAAAATATTATCGCCGTTTAACATCAGAAATATTGGGTAAACGATGCAACGAACTGAGAATTTCTCCCAGCTTATCGGCGCTGGGCACTTCTATTTGCAACGATATATCAACCATCATATCACTGACTCTTTTCGAGTTTGTATAAAGCGATATAACGCCCACACTGTGATTAGCCAGTAATGTTGTAATATCACGTAATAATCCATGACGATCGTAGGCTTTAATAGCGACATCAACCGTGTAAAACTCTTTTGACTCACCCCAATCAACTTCAAGTATTCGTTCAAAATTATCGTGTTGAGCTTTCAATATATGGCTGCAATCACTGCGATGAATAACCACCCCTCTGGTTCGAGAAATAAAACCCATGATTTTATCGCCAGGCACCGGCTTACAACAACCTGCAATCGTTGATAATAAATTGTTCACTCCTTGAACAATGATTCCACTACCTTTAACAGACTTGGTAGGCTTAGGTGCTTTCTGAATTTTCGGTTGATGCTCCTTAGTTTCTTGAGGAATCATCATATTACGTGCAGCATTACCTACCTGGTGTAACCTTAAATCACCTGCACCAATACCTGCATAAAGATCTTCAACACATTTATAGTTGTAGTGCTTTGCAAGTGCTAGTAATTCGACATCTTTTAAGCCTTGCCGTTTCAACTCTTTATCAAGAATAGGTTTTCCAGCCGTTGCATTTTTATCTTTGTCTTGCTGTCGAAAATATTGATGGATTTTTGCACGGGAGCGTGTTGATTTCAGGTATCCCATCGAAGGATTCATCCAATCTCTAGATGGTACGCCATTTTTGGTTGTTAATACTTCGACCTGCTCTCCGGTACTTAATTCAAAGGTTAACGGAACAATTCGACCGTTTACCTTTGCTCCTCTGCAGGTGTTTCCTACTTGCGTATGAATGCGATATGCAAAATCTAACGGCGTACCTCTTGGAGGCAAATCAACGACTTCACCCGATGGTGTAAAAACATAGACTCGATCCTCAATAACCTGCTCACGGAAATTTTTAAGTAATTCATCGGAGTCAGCTATTTCTTCTTGCCATTCAAGCAACTCGCGTAACCATGCAATCTTCTCTTCATAACCTGCTGCGCCTCCTTTACCGCCCTCTTTATAACGCCAGTGGGCTGCAACACCATGCTCAGACTCTTCATGCATTTGGTGGGTTCTTATCTGAACCTCTAGAGCTTTTCCTTCTGGTCCAATCACGGCAGTATGGATTGATTGATAACCATTTTCTTTAGGTGTTGCTATATAGTCATCAAATTCCTTAGCAATATGTGGCCAGCGACTATGTACGACACCTAAGGCTGCGTAACATTCTTGAACTTCGTCAACAAGAATACGAACTGCTCGAGTATCATAAATTTCTTCAAAACCAACATTTTTCCGCTGCATCTTTCGCCAGATACTATAAATATGCTTAGCGCGACCTTCTGTTTCAGATTCTATGCCTAATTTCTTTAATTCACTAACAAGCAAACTGACAATATCATTGATATAGGTATCTCTATCAATACGTTTTTCTGCCAACGATTTAGCAATTAACTTATATTGTTCGGTCTGAAGATATCGAAAAGAGAAGTCTTCCAATTCCCATTTTAACTGACCTATACCTAATCGATTAGCCAAAGGTGCATATATGTCTTTCGTTTCGTTTGCTAAATTTATACATGTTTCTTCATCAAAATCTTTTGCCGAATGTAACAAACTGACCTGCTCTGCCAGTTTAATCAAGATAACTCTTGTATCATCAACCATCGCTAACAACATATGTCGCAATGGATCCATAGCAACTTTGCCATTGGCGCTAGCTGAATTTTGCAGGCTTCTCACTGCGGCCATTTTCTTAACCCCAACAAGTAATTTGTTAATGCCTGTACCTAAGTTTTCTTTGACCATCTTTGCCGTAATAATATCATCTCGAAGCAAACTATAAATACTTGCTGCAGCTAAGGTCTCTGGATCGAGATTCAAACTGGCAAGGATACCAGCCATATCCAAACCTTGTTTTATATCCGCCGTTTTTAAATCTAAATTTTCAGTCTTACAGTCACGTGCTAGTGTCAACGCCTTTAACAGAGGCGTCATTGCATCTTCATCTCTCTCAAGACGAATTTGTTCTAACCATTGAGCTGGTTCACCTCCGGCAAGAAGACTTTTATCGATGTTGTGACGAATTTTAACCATATTATATCCGTATATGTTTGATTTACTTCACGAAAAGTGCAATGGATTCAACATGGGCAGTATGGGGAAACATATCCATAACACCAGTTTTGATCATTTTGTAGCCTTGCTCAATTAGCACGTTAGCATCTCTAGCCAGTGTTGCCGGGTTACAAGAAACGTAAACAATTCGTTTCGCTCCAAACGTTGGTAGATGTTGAACTATCTCATAAGCACCACTACGAGGAGGATCGATCAGTAATTTATCAAAGCCTTGTTTGGCCCAAAGTTCATTGTAGAATTCACCCGCCAAATTGGCCCCAAAAAAATCAATATTTTCAAGACCGTTATGCAAGGCATTCTCACGGCCACGCAATACCATCGCATCATCACCTTCTATAGCCGTAACATGACCTGCACGAGTTGCTATGGGTAAGCTAAAATTACCAAGGCCACAAAACAAATCAAGAATTCGATCATCCCGTTGTGGATCAAGAAGCTCGATTGCTAGAGCAAGCATTTTTTTATTAATACCAGCATTAACCTGGATGAAATCCATTGGATGAAATAACATCTCAAGTGAAAAATCATCAAGCTTATAACTCAACCGTTCATTACTATCTTCTGGATAGAGTTTTTGTACTGTCGAAGGACCTCCTGATTGTAAATATAGCTCAATAGTATGCTGTGCTGCAAAATCGATAAGTGTTTGCTTATCTATTTTTGAAAGACTTTGTAAATGTCGAAAAACTAAAGCAACCGAATCATCTCCGCAAGCAACCTCAATTTGAGGAATACCTTCTCTGGCAACCATACCTTCGATTAATTCTCTTAATGGCATGATCAGTTTTGCTACACGGTTGTCTAAAATAGGACAGTCAGTAATATTAGTGATAAATGAGCTTTTCTTTTCTCGAAATCCAACAAGTACAGATTCTTTTTTGTGCACATATTTCACTCCCAACCGCGCCTTTCTTCGATAAGACCAGTCAGCATCTGCCATTGGTGCTAATACTGCTTCGGCCGAGGTTCCTCCAAAATGTTGTAGTTGTTCTAGTAATATTGACTGTTTAAGCTCTATTTGGGCATCCGATGAGAGATGCTGCATACTACAACCACCACAAATACCAAAAAACTCACACTTAGGTGTAACACGACCAGGATTAGCTGTATGAACTTTTACACAGCACCCTTCATCAAATTTTGCTCGCTGGTTTGTATAGACATAATCAACTTCTTCACCCGGAAGTGCTGCATCAACAAAGATAGTTTTTCCATCTGGATGATGCGCTATTCCTCGCCCATCATGACTAATCGTTTCTATTGATATTTTAAATGATTCTGTTGGTAATACTTTACGTTTTCTTCGTCTAGCCATTGTTTCCTACACTTATTTCTCACACACTTTTAAGCAATATCGCACAAAAACATTCTCAAGATGGCAGTTTACCCGATTCAGCTTATCAGGCACAGTCTGTTTTTGTAGAACTCCTTATTTGTTTTAGCAGGGTATTCGTTAGTTCTAAAATCGAAATCATACTAAAAATGAGTCCTTAAAATGAAATGTTATTATTGGATGATTGATGTTCAATTTATGGGGTATTCGTAACAATATACTTTTTCTAGTACTGGCTCCGTCATTACTAGCCAGTATTGTTATGTCTAGCTACTTTGTTGTCGACAGGATTGAGACCCTTGAGGCTACTCATTTAGTTAAAGGAAAAACAATACTTGCCTCCCTTGTCTTAATGACTGAAGTACATACAGAAAATGATAATACCATCATACAAAATCAGTTATCAAAATTTAGAGATAGTAATAGAAACATACTCGCGATTGCGCTTATCAACAATAGAAACGACTCGATAATAAAAACCGGTAATGATATTTTCATCAAACAGCTGAAGCTGAAAGCCGTCCCTAGTGACATTGTACAATATAATTTAGATGATTTTTCAAAAATAAGTGCTCCTCTTGTTTTAGCTAATTCTTCAGATACTTATTATTTATCAATATTACTCGATCGCCAACCACTAACTCTAGAGAGCTATCATACGATATTCATCGCAACCATTATTGCCTTAACAGCAATGTCACTTAGCTTAGTTATTGCACTGTATCTATCAAGAACGATAGGCTCACCATTACAGAAAATATCGGATGAATTGGAAGCTATTAACGATGGTGACTTAGATATTACAATCCATACTCCAGCTATTCCTGAATTGGCAAAAATCAGTAGTACCATTAACTCACTCACGGGCTCTCTTCAGCAGGCCAGAGACAACATGCAACACAATGTTGATCAAGCCACATCAGATCTGACTCAGACACTAGAAACTATTGAAATTCAGAACATTGAATTAGATATGGCTAGAAAGCAGGCGATTCAAGCTAGCCGTGTTAAATCTGAATTTTTAGCCAATATCAGTCACGAAATTAGAACACCGATGAATGGTGTAATCGGGTTTACAAATTTACTTCTTAATAGCGAGCTGGATATTACCCAAAAAGATTATTTACAGACGATTCGAAAGTCTGCCTACACATTGCTAAGCATCATTGAAGATATTCTAGACTTCTCGAAAATTGAAGCCGGCAAAATGACCCTTGAAAAGGTCTCTTTTTCGTTGCGTGATTGCGTTGAAGAAGTGATCATGATGTTGACACCTTCTTCAGTAAAGAAAGATATAGAATTAATACCACTAATTTATAAAAATGTTCCTGAACTACTACTTGGCGACCCGATACGAATAAAACAAGTTTTAACCAACCTTGTTAGCAATGCGATTAAATTTACTGAAAAAGGAAGCATTGTTGTTCGAATACTTCTTGAAGATGATAATGAAAATTCTCAAACTATCCGTACAACAATTACTGATACAGGCATAGGCATGACCGATGAGCAGGTCAGTAAGTTATTTCAACCTTTTAGCCAAGTTAATCAAAATATTAATAGGCACCATAGTGGAACAGGTCTCGGACTGGTTATCAGTAAAAAGCTTGTTGAACAGATGGGTGGAGAGATCATCGTTGAAAGTAAAAGTAACGAAGGGACGAGTTTTAGCTATACCATAATCAGTGAAAAGCTTTCTCAACAAGAAATATCAATAAGTCTGCCAGAACAATCTGTCTTGGTATTTGACCATCATCCCATAGCTCTACTGGCTATGAAACAGCTACTCAGTACTTGGGATATGAAAATATATGATTTCCAAACAATTGACAAACTTCTAGCCGGCATAGAGCTAATTTCTAAATCTAGTAACACCAAGCCCATTGTTATGCTCGGATTAGCTGATAACAATCAGTATATTACTAACACACTGCCTAAAATAAATAGTTTTCCAAATAAAGCGCTCATTATTCTTGGAGATAATGACCGACAGTTCGACGATGCATTTATATTAGAACATGGGATCAGTCAATTTATTAAAAAACCGCTCACCCGTAAGCAATTAATAAAAACCTTTGAAAAAGTCGGCATAATTGATAGTAACTCATCAACAGCTAAAGCATCTCAGCAAAAAAGTAATCAGTTTTCTCAACTTAGAATTCTTGCCGTAGATGATAACCCTGCTAATTTGAAGCTGATTACAATCATTCTTGAAGAAATGTCGATCGATGTTATACAGGCCTATGATGGCTTAAGCGCTATTGAAATTTGCAATGAACAACAATTTGATATGATATTTATGGATATTCGAATGCCAGGACTTGATGGAATAGAAACTTCACAGAGGATTAAAGCCGAAAGTATCAACCAAAGAACACCAATTATTGCTTTAACAGCTCACGCGATGACAGGAGAGAAAGAACAATTATTAGCCAATGGACTTGAAGATTATATGACCAAACCGGTCAGCATATTTCAGTTAGAACAACTTATTAGCAAATGGACAGAGCAAATTGCTGAACCCATTAATGAGCTACCAGCAAAAAATGGTTTTGCCAGCACCTCATCAATCGATTGGGACACTTGCCTAGAAATAGCTGGAGGAAGAGAGAAATTGGCTCAGGAAATGCTTGGTGACTTATTATCGGCTATCCCAATATATGAGCAACAATTAAAGGATAATAGTCTGCTTGGTGATGAGCTATTATCAGAGGTTCATAAGCTTCATGGATTAGCCTGTTATACAGGAGTTCCCAAAATTAGAGCATTTGCAGCTGAACTTGAACAAGAATTAAAAACTACAGCTAATAAAAAACAAGTAAATAAATTGCGATCGGCATTGTCAGCTGAGCTTGCAAATGTTCAGCTTGATGTTTCAAATTTCTTACAGTAACAACTTGCATAAATTACTTTTCAGCTGCACTTTCAGCAATGACCATAGCAACGGCATATTTTTTTTCATCGGTGATAGTTATATGCCAACAATTAATATTTTTTTCAGATGCGATTTCAGCAGCTCTGCCACTGACCTTTAATAAAGGCGCTCCCAAATTATCATGATCGATATAAAAATCTTGAAATGAAACACCTTCTGCAATTCCTGTTCCTAATGCTTTTGAGGCAGCTTCCTTAGCCGCATATCGTTTAGCTAGAAACTTTTCAGGGTATCGTGTTTTAGTTAATGACTCTAATTCAATTTTAGTCAAAATTCTCTCTGAAAATCGCTTACCTTGTCGACTTAAAATATTCTTAACTCGACTGACCTGTACCAAGTCGTTGCCAATACCAATGATCATCTGGCGTTCAACATTAGTTGTTTCATTTCTGAGACAGCAAGTGGTAATCCTGAAAATAAAGCCCTCGCAATAATAGCGTGTCCAATATTTAGCTCCACTATTTCTGGTATTGAAGCAATTGGCTGAACATTATGATAATGCAAGCCATGCCCAGCATTCACTTGCATGCCAAGTTTATCCGCCTGACTTGCTGCAATACAAATTCGTGTTAACTCTCTGGTCTGCTCAGCACCTGAAGTATCAGCATAATATCCTGTATGAAGCTCGATCATTTCAGCACCTGAGGCTGCAGCCGCTTCAATTTGCTTAGGATCGGCATCAATGAACAAAGAAACTTTTATTGCAGCTTCATTCAAACTTTGAACAGCATCGGTGATTTTAGAAAGGTTCCCAGCAACATCCAGCCCACCTTCTGTCGTTAGCTCTTCACGTTTCTCTGGCACAAGACAACTAAAATCAGGTGCAGTCTTACGAGCAATAGCCAGCATTTCATCTGTAACAGCCATCTCTAAATTGAGCTTCGTTTGTAGAGTCTGTCTAATTAAATCAACATCACGGTCATTGATATGCCGTCTATCTTCACGAATATGAATAGTGATAGAATCTGCGCCAGCCTGCTCGACAATAAGTGCTGCCTGTACAGGCTCAGGATAAATCGTTCCTCTCGCCTGTCTTAATGTAGCAACATGATCGATATTGACTCCCAGTAAAATCGGTCTGTCAGTCATGATAAATTTCTCCTAAATAGCTTCCTGCTTTGTAAAGGTTTGTCACCCAATAAAGGTTGAAATGACAATCGCAATAATCGTTTAGCATCTTTCAAAATATCTTGGTCCTGCCAATCTCTGGCTGCTATTGAAATCAAGTTAGCTCCCAAGAACTGTCTAGCTTGATTAGCAGTTGATGTATTTTCCACTATTTGAAACAAACCATCTACACTTAGTAAATAAGTTTTTGAATCAAATAAAGGGGCACCATCAATATCATGATCTAGTGTAAGGCCATAACCAATGGTTGCAAGTAAAAACATTTCAAATTCACGTAATGTTTGCTCAAGACTCTCGATTTCTGATAGACGTTCTATCGTTTTTTGATAATGCTGGAATAATTCTGGGTGAGGATCATGTCGATGTAATAATCTAACCATCAATTCATTAATATAAAATGCACTATAGAGAGAGTTACCGGTTAATTTAATCACTGGTCCTGCAGACTCAATGCTTGTGAGCGTTTGTAAGTCACCACGACCTACCCAACAGAGCGATAAAGGATAAAGAGGCTGTAAGAATGAACGTTTGGGTGATTTTTTTCCTCTAACACCTTTCGCGCATAGAGCAACTTTTCCATAATTTTCAGTAAATACATCAAGCAGTAAGCTGGTTTCTCTCCATAGCCTTGAATGTAAAACAAAGGCCGATTGTAATTGCGACCTATGGCTCACCGAAGGCTACTCATCAAACCCTAGGCTTCTCAATGCTTTTTCATCATCAGCCCAACCATCTTTTACTTTAACCCAAAGCTGTAGAAAGATTTTACTATCAAAGAGTTTTTCCAAATCTAAACGAGCATCTGAGCCAACTTGTTTTAGCCGTTGACCACCTTTACCGATAACTATACTTTTCTGACCTTTACGCTCGACCAAAATAACGGCCGAAATATGAATGATATTTTTTGCGTCCGTCTCAAACTTTTCTATCTCTACTGTCATAGAGTAAGGTAGTTCGTTACCTAATTGGCGAATAAGCTTTTCCCTGATTGCCTCTGCAGCAAGGAAACGCATGCTTCTATCGGTAACAAAGTCTTCAGGATAAATAAACTCACTAGCCGGCATAGCTTTGGCTATTTGTTTATGCAATGTATCAATATTAGTGCCTTTAAGAGCTGAAGCAGGATAAATAGCCTCAAAATCATGTTGTTTTGATAGCCATTCAAGATGAGGTAGTAAAGTGCCCTTATCATTAATCTTATCAACTTTATTCACCAGTAATATAACGGGTGCTTTAGAAGTTTTCAGTTTTTCTAAAACCAAGGTATCATCATCGTTCCAAATTGTAGCATCTACTATAAATATAATAAGATCTACATCTATGATCGAACTGCTAGCAGCACGATTCATATAACGATTAATCGCTCTCTTCTCCTCAAGATGTAAGCCTGGAGTATCAACAAAGACAACCTGTAATTTTTTTTTTGTTAAAATACCAAGCATTCTATGTCTTGTAGTTTGAGGCTTACGTGAGGTAATCGATATTTTTTGACCGACTAGATGGTTTAATAATGTTGATTTTCCAACATTAGGTCGGCCAACGATGGCAACATATCCGCAATGTATATCAGTTAAGTTAGCGTTCATTTTATATGAGTTGCCTTTGACTTAATGCTTTTTTAGCAGCTAGCTTTTCAGCTTGACGACGGCTTTTACCAACTGCAACCGTTATACAGCCAGGGAATTTATCATTACCTTCACAGGTACATTGAACTTCAAATTGCTGATCATGGTCCTTGCCAGTAACGTTGAGCGTTATATATTCAGGTAACGGAAACTGTAAAGATTGCAGTTGTTCTTGTAATAATGTTTTAGGATCTTTTGTTACTTCGTTAGGATCTGCTTCAGATAATAATGTTCCGTACCATACCAACAAATGTTTGCGACAAACATCTATACCAGATTCCAAATAAATACCAGCAACTATCGCTTCTAATGCATCAGCAAGGATAGATTCCCTTCTGAACCCTCCACTCTTAAGCTCACCTGATCCGAGTAGTAGAAAGTCACCTAAGGATAATTGGATGGATAATTTCGCTAGTGTTTTACCTTTTACAAGATGTGACCTTAACCTGGTCATCTTACCTTCACTGGCTTCGGGAAAACGTTGATACAACTCTTGTGCAATGATAAAGCCTAAAATAGAGTCGCCTAAAAATTCAAGACGCTCATAGTGTTCTCTTCCAACACTACGATGACTAATTGCTTGTCGTAATAAATTGGGATCTTTAAACTGATAACCTAGCTTCTTTTCTAATCGCTGAAGTGCATCAGTTGCCATTCTTGAGGCCATAAGTACCAACTTTCACATCACCATTTGGTTTAACAATAACAAAATCATCAAACTTA
>JAAGZM010000747.1 GCA_024206355.1 Gammaproteobacteria bacterium
AGAACGTGCCTTGTGTCTTGGTAAAAATAGATTATTGTTAGAGCATGACTAGTAGAAAACTTGATAAGAATTGATTATTTGTAAATTTGATAAGGGAGAAATAATATATGTACCATTTTGGCTATGGATCTAATCTAAGCTCTGATTTTGTTAAAAAAGATCTGATTCCGAAAGCGAAGTTCGCAATGAAGGCGTACTTGCCTAACTATGAAGTGCAGTTCCCATTCTGGTCGGAGAAAATTCAGGCAGGCTATAGTGGCATCATGGAGACCCCCGGAGAACTCGTTTACGGCGTGATTTATGAAGTAACCGAAGAGGAGCTCATTACGCTTGATAATAATATAGTCTATAAAGATCTGTATAAGAGGGAGACTTTTCTGGTAGTAGGAGAAGATGGTAAGTTCCACCCGGCAGATTTATATCGTGTGATTGATCCCAAAGGCCCATTCCCACCTTCACGTGAGTATGTGGAAATCATGATTAAAGGTGCAAAGGAGCTCGATTTACCTCCTGAATATATAGAGAAGTTTGAGGAGTTTCATCGCCAGGGTCAATGATGTATTTTTCACAGTTTCAGCAAAAGATCAAGGCATTCTCGGGGCTGAATTGCCTTGTGCTGGTATGGGTATTGCCGCCCTGAGCTTTAATTCACACATAACGGAAAAACAAAAACAGGATATTTTCGAGCTTTTTGCATTACTAGGGGAATATGTTGTTATCAGTGAATAAAAGATCAATGCGGTGATGGCTTTGAGCAGTCCTGTGTCGACCTACCTGTTTTTTGATTCACTGATCAATGCCGGAG
>JAAGZM010000748.1 GCA_024206355.1 Gammaproteobacteria bacterium
AGAATCAAAAACTATCAACTCTAAAGATTCACAAATATTAGTTAAAGACCTGAAATCTATTACTGCAGCAATTGTAGGAACTGAAAGGATGATAACTTCCTTTGAGAAAATTTCTCATAATCTTAAAGATAATGATCATGCAAATAATGACATTGTCAGACTGACAGAAAATATCCTTTCTGCTTCAATTGGCGCGCCATCTGCACGGGTTGTAATTTTATCGGCTTTTAAAGAAAAAGGCTTTAATGTTGATGATGTTGTTAGTTTATTAAGTTCCACTTCTAAGGCTTTAAAATTTAATCGAAAAATGCTGGAAATTACCATGAATAATATATCTCAGGGCATCAGTGTAAGTGATGCAGATCTGAATATTATTGGTTGGAATAGCAGTTATGAAAAACTAATGAATTACCCTAAAGATTTTCTTTATATTGGTAAACCTGTAGAGGAAATAATATTATTCAATGCAAAAAGAGGTTTTTGTGGTCCTGGTGGCATTGATGAACACATTGATAAGCGTATTACGCATCTTAAATCAGGTATTAGTTATCGTTTTGAACGAATTCGAGAAGATGGTATTGTAATAGACATTGTCGGTAATCCTCTACCACAAGGTGGTTATGTTACAACCTATGCAGATATATCAGAGTATAAAAAAATTGAGACAGCACTTTTAGAAAAAGAAAGAGAGATTACACTCTATACAGATAATTCACCCGCCTTACTGGCATATCTAGATAACAATTTAGTTTTTCGATTTGCTAATAAAACAATTGCAGATTCTCATAACCTTAAAAAGGAAGATATTATTGGCAGTAAGATATCCGATGTTTTGTCTAAGGACGAGCTTGACTTTAAACGTCAATATATAGGGTTTGCACTAGAGAATAGAAAACAACAGTTTGAATATGAGAGTCAAGATATCTTCTCAGGCTATTATCTTGTCACCTATATTCCAGATGTAAATTCCGACAATAAAGTTATTGGTATTTATACAATTTCACAGGATATTTCAAATCGTCGTAAAGCTGAGTTAGCACTAAGAGAAATTAATACCACTCTTGAACAGAGAGTAGAAATGCGAACGGATGAGTTGCATGCGAGTGTAAAAGAGCTTGAATCTGCAAAAGCTGAAGCTGAGAGAGCTAACCTGAGTAAATCAAAATTTCTCGCTGCTGCTAGTCATGATTTACTGCAGCCTTTTAATGCAGCAAGGCTGTTTAATGAAATACTGATGTCTGAAGTTGATACAATGACTGACAAACAATACGAACTTGTTGAAAAAACTGACAGCAGTTTGAATGTAGCAGAAAATATTATTAGCTCATTAATTGATGTATCAAAATTGGACAGTGGCACAATTCATCCTAATATTTGTACCTTTAACATTAATGATATTCTTGAATCAATAGGACAATCGTTTTCTGGTTTTGCTGAAAAGAAAAATCTCACTTTTAAAGTATTGAATAGAAATATAAATGTTCAAAGTGACCCTAAATTACTTTATCGAGTACTCCAAAATTTTGTCAGCAATGCGATTCGATATACTAATACCGGAGGAATATTAATCAGTACACAAAAACGTAAAGATTATTTACGTGTTTCTGTTTGGGATACAGGTATTGGGATAAAAGATGTCAATCAGAAAGAAATATTTACCGAATTCAAACAACTTTCTGATCCTTTAAATAGTACAATTGAATCAGGAATAGGCTTAGGACTGTCAATAAGTGAACGTATTGCACATATTTTAGACCACTCTATTCAATTTAATTCTCATCACGGTCGAGGTTCTGTGTTCCATTTAAATGTTAAGTACTCAGACGAACAAGAAAATACTGTTGAGAATGTAACTCATGATAAATCATCTGCTCAAAGCGACTTAACAGGAATTAAGGTATTGTGTGTTGATAATGACATACATATAACATATGCCATGTCGCTGCTACTTCAACGATGGGGGTGTGATGTTAAAGCTGTTCATAGTGAAAATCAAATCAATGATCTTATAACTACTAATTTTATTCCAGATATTCTGGTTGTTGACTATCAATTGGATCAGGGGAAAACTGGTATTGAGTTTATTAATCTGATGAGAATAAAAGCTGATACAAAAATTCCAGCAATTATTGTTACTGCAGATCATTCGAATGAAGTTGAACAGGTAATTTTGAATAATGGCCACAAACTCCTTTATAAGCCTTTGAAGCCAGCTATGTTAAGAACTACGATGAATAATGAGATGAGGAAACTTAAGGGTAGATGATTTAATGGGGTGATGTTGTTGAACCAAAATCTTCATCAACCTTTACTTTGCTGGCAATCAATACCACTTGGGTTCTATTATATACATTTAGTTTGCGCATGATAGCTGTGACATGTGCTTTAATTGTCGCCTCTGTCACTTGCTGTTGATACGCAATCTGTTTGTTAAGAAGGCCATTCGCTAATAGATTAAAGACTTCCAGTTGTTTTAGAGTCAACCCAGCTATTTTGTTAATTAATTCTGAAAGTTCTTCTTGATCACTTTTCTCAAATTCTGATAATCCAGGAGGAAAAGCGAGCCCTCCCATAAGAACTTGATCAATTGCACGGATCATTTCCTGAATACTTGCTGATTTTGCAATAAAGCCAAGAGCGCCATAACGTTGAGATCCAGCTGCAACAGCATTACTTTCATTAGCAGAAATCATAATTACGGGTAATTGTGGATAATTTTGAATAACATGAGCCAGTCCAACAAACCCGTTGGCACCTGGCATATGGAGATCCATCAATAGTAAATCAGCATCTGAATTTGTGGTTAGCACTGTTTCCAATTCACTAATATTAGCAGCCTCTATAAAAACTGCGTTAGACATATTTGAACCTAACGCTTGCACCAATGCGTTTCTAAATAGAGGGTGGTCATCTGCTATTATAATTTTATTAATGGTATTTTGACTGATAATTAACTCCTATTTTTCCGATTATTAATCAGTTCCTTGACTACAGCAGGTTCTGCCAATGTAGAAATATCGCCTAAATTATCGAAATCATTTTCTGCTATTTTTCGTAAGATCCTTCGCATGATTTTACCAGAACGCGTTTTCGGTAAACCCGGAGAGAACTGAATGAAGTCTGGAGAAGCTATTGGTCCAATTTCTTTCCTCACCCATTTAATTAATTCCTGCTCAAGAGCCTCAGTAGATTCTATACCTGCATTCAATGTAACAAAAGTATAAATTCCTTGCCCTTTAATATCATGAGGATATCCAACCACAGCAGCTTCTGCGACGTCTTTATGAGCCACAAGAGCACTTTCAATTTCAGCTGTACCCATTCTATGGCCGGAAATACTCAGTACGTCATCTACACGACCGGTAATCCAATAGTAATCATCTTCGTCCCGGCGTGCGCCATCACCTGTGAAATAATTGCCTTCAAATGTACTAAAATAAGTATCAATGAACCTTTGATGATCACCATAAACCGAGCGCATTTGGCCAGGCCAGCTGTCTTTGATGATGAGATTTCCATCAACTGCACCATCAAGCTCATTGCCTTCTGAATCCACAAGGGCAGGTTGGATTCCAAAAAATGGTCTAGTAGCTGAGCCTGGTTTTAAGGCTGTTGCCCCTGGTAATGGTGATATTAATATACCACCGGTTTCTGTTTGCCACCAAGTATCTACAATTGGACAATGACCCTCGCCTACAACATGATAATACCATTCCCAAGCTTCAGGATTGATAGGCTCTCCAACACTACCAAGCAGAGTGAGTGATTTCCGTGAAGTCGATTTAACCAATTCCTCTCCTTCGCGCATCAAGGAGCGGATTGCTGTTGGTGCTGTATAGCAAGTATTTACCTGATGCTTATCGCAAATTTGCCAAAAGCGACTACTGTCAGGATAATTAGGTATGCCTTCAAACATTAAGGTTGTTGCGCCATTAGCTAATGGTCCATAAACAATATAGGAATGTCCAGTTATCCAACCAACATCAGCAGTACACCAATAAATATCTCCTAGATGATAATCAAATACATATTGGTGAGTCATTGATGCATAAACAATATAGCCACCACAAGTATGTAATACGCCTTTTGGTGTACCGGTTGAGCCAGAGGTATAAAGAATAAATAATGGATCTTCTGCACTCATTTCCTCAGCTGGACAATCATCAGATACATTAAGAGCCACCTCATGATACCAATTGTCCAGCTCTGAATTCCAGTCAACTTCCTGCTCAGAGTTTTTGATTACTAAGACTGATTGTAGGTAATCTTTTACGCCTGATTTATTAGATGCATCATCGACATTTTTCTTTAATGGGATTTTTTTACCACCACGATTACTAAAATCAGCGGTAATCACCAATTTACTTTTACAGTCAATTATTCTTCCAGCTAATGCATCAGCACTGAAACCACCAAAGACAACAGAATGAACAGCTCCTATTCTTGCACATGCTAGCATGGCATAAGCTGCTTCTGGAATCATGGGCATATATAGTGTCACTCTGTCTCCTTTTTCAATACCAAGTTCCTTTAACACATTTGCAAAACGAGAAACTTCCTGATGCAATTGCCGGTAAGTAATATTTTTGGAATCTTCTGGGTTATCGCCTTCCCAGATAATAGCTGTCTGATCAGCTTTATCAACAAGATGCCTGTCTACACAATTAGCGCAAACATTCAAAGTACCGTCATAATACCAATTGATATGGAGATCTTGTCTATCAAATGAAACATCTTTAACTTTGGTATAAGGTTTTATCCAGTCAATACGTTTACCGTGTTTGGACCAAAAAGACTCGTTGTTATCAATGGATTGTTGATACATCTCAAAATATTGAGATTCGTTTAATAAAGCTTTGGCTTCAAAGCTAGGATTTACTGGATATGTTTTTGACATGATATTTTCCTGTTGTCTTTATTCTCTTGCCTTTATTTTAAATAACCATCAAAGAATTAACCACGTTGAACAGATTATACTTTAGTCTACATTATATTTGACTAATTGCTAATAGCGAATAGTCACGCGGAGGGTATAAACTTATAATCTGAAAAATGTAGATCCCATTAAAAAAATAAACAAAATTGGTTTAACTTTGCTATTAATAACTCAGAACAATGAAGTCAGTGGTATTGTTAAGGATCGAGAGGTTTATAATCGTGAATATA
>JAAGZM010000749.1 GCA_024206355.1 Gammaproteobacteria bacterium
GCCGATAATATCAGTTGTAAATTCACTTGAAAGGTCAGTGCCTGCGTCTATAAGTTGTGAGCCTGCCGCCACTGAATAATCCCCGTTAGCTGGGTCTGTGAAGTCTGCGTCTGTTAATTCTGTTACTGTACATGAACTATGCGCCGAAACGCCTAAATCAGAAGCATTATTGGTTGATGTTGGCCTTATATTGTCAAAATCTACAATGTTATCAAAAGAGGCGGTATTTTTAAAAATCATGGTGTTGCCTAATTTATCACCCGCTACAGCAGTGCAATTTAGCACTTCTGAGGTAGGTGCTGCATTATAGCCGCAATAAAAGCCCACTCCTGAATTGTTGACATTCTTAGCAATGCAGTTAATATCAGTTTCATTATTGCCTGTAAGACTATAGCAATAAGCACCATATGACCCACCGCCAACACTTGACATTAGATTTTGAAAAATTACTCCGTTAGCTGCTGTGTTGCGGACTATTGGCTGTGCAACTGATGGTGATGTTGATTTATAAAAAGATATGCCCTTTACTTCTGTGTAGCCGGAATTGTTAATAAACGAGCTCCATCCTGGAACGACCGCAAGAAATCAACTGTCGGTATCTACACCGTTTTCCCCTTCCCC
>JAAGZM010000750.1 GCA_024206355.1 Gammaproteobacteria bacterium
CCTACACATTTGATTGCACGTTTTTTAGACTTATTGACTTGACGGCAAAAGCCTTACATAGAATGACTATGAACGGCTTTTTAGTCGGCGCCACTAAGCCTAAAAAACACACACTCAAACGCGTCCAACTGAGGATTCTAGGGTAACTTATCTATTAAAAATAAAACTACAATACTTTTTTAGTTTGAGGAGGGTTTGATTGCAAGACTCAGTATTCGATTTGTCAATTGCCGTATCGTCAGTTTTCCATCCGATTTATACCAATGAGATGTCCAGATAATTGCACCGTGAAGTAATTGGCGTAAACAATCTGGTTCCATTGCAATCACTCCTTCGCGTCTGGCCTCATCCATCGTGCTTTGCCAAAGTTCAAAATACCCAGCTCGCCCCTGCATGATTTGTTGTTGATAACTCTCTGACAAGGCTCGCCATTCATAAACCATTACATAAGTGGCATTTGAAGTCTTGCCATGAATAAAGTCAAGTTCATTGGCAATCAATGCCCGGACCTTATCATTAATAGTATTTGCTTTTGAGAGGGATACTTTTAAGGCTTCATCCATAGCTATAACAACTTCATTCATTACAGCAAAGAGTATTTCATCCTTGTTTTTAAAATGATGAAAGATACTGCCGGAAAGAATACCTACTTGTGCAGCTAGATCACGCACCGTTGTCCTATTGTAGCCTTTTTCTTTAAAAAGTTGAGCTGCTGCAACCAATAGCCGCCCACGAGGTGTTTCTGGATCGGAAATCTTACCACTATCGATCAGTTGTTTTATTAATTGATTTTCTTCCATTGGTTTTTTTAACCTTTTTACAAGTCGAGCTGTTTACATATAATTTCGTTCATTATTTCTCGAGTGCCGCCTCCAATCGATAAAATTCGATTATCTCTAAATAGACGTTCAACCAGACTTCCTCGCATGCAAACCATTCCGCCAAAAATTTGCACGGCATTATAGGTGATTTTATCGCTCACATCAGTAGCGAAATTTTTTGCCATGGATATTTCTTTAATAATAATTTCTCCAGCATCCATTGTAGCTGCGCACCGATAAGTAAACTCTCGGCTAACTTCTAACAAAGTTGCCATATCAGCCAGCTTCTTCCCAAATCTCGACATTAGGAATTATCTCCTTTTTAACAAAGCGAGAGATAGAATCTCGGATCATCTGATGAGTTTCATCAAAATATTCATGTCTATTCAATGATTTTCTCCATAAATGCTGACCAAGCGCTTGCTTTGTATTCTGGTTTATAGTTAAAATAATTGCAAGTTGAATTTAGTATAAAAGAAATTTTTGTAATTAGCCCTGCCTCTGGATAATTATAAAAGGGAGATATTTATGTCCGACAAAGCTGTGGTTACATGCTCAATAACAGGTGTACTCACCGATCCAAAACAGCATCCTGTTCCGGTTACTGCTGCTGAAATGGCTGCATCTGCCAGAGAAGCTTTTGACGCAGGTGCCAGTTGCATGCATATTCATTTTCGCCAACAAGAGGATGGCAAAGGACATCTTCCAAGTTGGCAACCATCTGTTGCCATGGAAATTGCGGACTCTATAAGAAATGCATGTCCTGATGTAATTCTAAATTTTACGACTGGTACCATTGACAGAGATCAGCAGGGACCTATTGATTGTATTCGTGCCGGGAAACCTGAAATTGCTGCCTGTAATGCCGGTAGTTTGAATTATCTAAAAGCAAGATCAAATGGCTCCTGGGCCTGGCCACCGATGCTATTTGAAAATCCGGTAGAAAAAATTGAAGAACTACTTGCTGTGATGAAAGAAATGAATACTCGTCCGGAATTTGAATGTTTTGATGTGGGAATTGTCCGGGCTGTGGGGATGTTTCAGGACGTTGGTATGGTTGACAAGCTTGACTATAACCTGGTGATGGGCGTTGCCTCTGGAATGCCTGCTGATCCTGAACTATTGACAATATTGATGAAATATCTCAAACCAGGAAGTCATTGGCAAAGCACTCTGATTGGCCGAGAGGAAATATGGCCAGTACATCAAAAAACAGCAGAGTTAGGAGGCCACTTACGAACCGGAGTTGAAGATACTTTTTATTTACCAGATGGTAGTCGTACCAGTGGTAACGGACAGCTAATTGAAGCTTTAGTAACAATTGCTGAGCAAGCCGGAAGAACTATCGCTTCACCTAAAGAAGCTCGGGAATTATTTTTATAACAGGTATGTATTTATGGCGACATTAAAATC
>JAAGZM010000751.1 GCA_024206355.1 Gammaproteobacteria bacterium
GGCATTGTGATGGACACAGAAACAATTACTATGACATATGAGTCTTTGAATGATTTACATCAAGACCTAAAAGGACTTGGAGAAACCAATCTTAATGCAGGGCGTGCACATTCTCTAACGGGAAAAACGCTTTGGAATAAGTATCTGCAGGCATACGAACAGCTTAGAAGCAGTAATGGTGATTATCCTGCTACTTGGGAAATTGCCTATGGTCATGCTTGGGCAACAGATAAAATGCCTGCAAGAAAGATGGATATGGGTGTATCTGCTCAGCCGTTTAATGTGCAACAGCATAAAAAATAACGTTAATTAGATGATTAATAACAACTAAAAGTTCTATAAATAAGGACTTATAGAGCTAATCATTCTCTAAAGCCACTGTAAAAACTTCAAAAATAGAGTAAAATATGAACAATCCGTGTAGACAATTATGCTGGTTATTTGAGATAAATTGAGGAAGTGAAAGATGAATATAAGCCCTTTAGCAGCACAATCATCAGGAGTTCAGACTTTTTTGAATGCTAATCAACGTGTTGAAGAAAGCGCTAATAAAATTGCCCAAAGCTCTGTTAGTGGCTCTATAACTGATCTTGCCTCATCACTGACTGATTTAAAAGTTGCAGAACAACAGGCGGGTGCAGCAGTGAAGATTATTGAAGCTGAAAGCACTCAAATTGGTACATTACTAGATTTACAGGCCTAAATGATGTTAGTTGTTAGCCCTACACCTTTTAGCATTCCACTGAACACGGCACATGTTCCGACGGAAACTGTGGAAACTCAGAATAAGTTCTCTGAACGTATTCCTGAGTCTGAGCGTACTTTTGAATTACCAAATAGCAAAGGTGCTGAGGTTGGCCAAGAACTAAATGAATCCGATCGAGCTGAACAAAATTCTGAGCAATCTACGGATCAGCCAGATTCGGAACAAATACAAAGTGCTGATCCATCCTCTAATCAGACACTAAGAGAAGAAAACCAGCAGCAGAGAGAAGAGCAGGCGATCATCAGAAACTTAGCATCCATTGACCGGCGCGTTAAGGCTCATGAACAGGCCCATGCAAGTGTTGGTGGTGTCTACGCAGGCTCGGCTAGTTTTACTTATAAAACTGGCCCTGATGGTGTTCGATATGCTGTTGGTGGTGAAGTGCCCATTGATACTTCAGCAGTTCCAGGAGACCCTCAAGCAACATTAAGAAAAGCCGAACAAGTTGCTCGAGCCGCACTTGCCCCAGCAGACCCTTCTTCCACAGACAGACGTATTGCGTCATCTGCTCAAGCAATGGCTTCTAAAGCACGATTTGAAATTGCTCAATTAGCGGCTGAAAAAATCCAGTCCAATCGAGAAGACACTCAAGCAAGAATTAATGGTGAAGATGTTGATGATTCTGACTCACCCGAGTTAAGCACCTCTTTTTCAGGTGGTCAACTTCATGCCGCACTACAAACCGATGCAACCGAACAAGTCGGCGGTCAAGTAAGTACATCCGCATAATTATAAGTGATAAGTTCCTAATTCTGTTACACTAAGAATTATTGTTTACATAATTAAGTTAACAGCCATTTTGCCAATTAAAAATAACCATCCCCAATCGATTAGACCATTTCTAAAATGGGCCGGTGGAAAGTTCCTTCTTACGGAACGTATCAAAGGTTTATTGCCGAGTGGCAAGCGTCTGATAGAACCTTTTATTGGTTCTGGAGCAGTTTTTCTCAATACCGATTATGAGCGTTATTTATTGGGTGATATAAATCCTGATTTGATCAATCTCTATAATAA
>JAAGZM010000752.1 GCA_024206355.1 Gammaproteobacteria bacterium
ATTGATTGTAATAATTTACGCGCGTTGGGTCCCATAATTGAAATCACGGCCATTGCAGATGTGACATTGGTCAAATAACAGTTAGCATCTTCTGGCATGTGGCTTTTAAGCCAATAAAAGTCTTTTGTTTCAGTTTCACCAGAAGTGACAACTAGATAGTCATCTTCAGCAATCCGAGTAACTGTTAAATCGGCTTCAATTCCGCCTCGTTCATTCAGCCACTGAGTATACACAAGACGACCTGGTTTCACTGAAACGGAATTAGCACATATCCTATTGAGAACAGCTTCAGCATCTTTACCTTGAACTCTAAATTTTGCAAAAGACATTTGATCAAATAATGCGACATTCTCTCGAACAGCTTTATGTTCAGCAGCTGAATATTCAAACCAATTTTGTCTTTTGTAACTGTAGACGTATTCAGCTTTTACCCCTTCAGGTGCATACCAGTTAGGACGCTCCCAACCAAAGGATACACCGTGGCATGCCCCCTGCTCTAGCAACCTTTCATAAATTGGAGACTTTCGAACACCTCTGGCGGTTTCAAATTGTCGAAATGGCCAATGTGTTGCATATAATAATCCTAAACTTTCACTGACACGATCGTGTAGATATTTTCGATTGGTTTGAAAAGGTAAATTACGTTTAACATCAACTTCCCATAAATCAACAGGAGGATTCCCATCACGCATCCACTCTGCAACAACCTTACCGATACCACCTGCAGATTGTAAACCAATTGAATTTAAACCGGCTGCAACAAAACAATTTTCAAAGGCTGGTGCTTCTCCAATATGATATCTCACATCAGGTGTAAAGCTCTCAGGTCCACAGAAAAAAGTTTGGATACCAGCATTCTCTAAAGCTGGTATTCGGTGCATGGCAGAGTGAAGTATTGGCTCAAAATGGTCAAAATTACCGGGGATTTCATCAAAACAAAATTCTTCAGAGATACCATCCATACCCCAAGGTTTGGCAACAGGTTCGAAAGCACCCATCAGTAATTTGCCTGCATCTTCCTTATAATAAGTACAACTATCGTAATCTCTTAAGACAGGTACTTCACGAGAAAGTCCTGCCACTGAGTCAAATACCACATAATAATGCTCACAAGCATGTAATGGCACATCAAAACCAACACTAGCAGCCAGCTCTCTAGTCCACATTCCTGCACACAAGACAACAAAATCAGCGCTGATATTGCCTTGATCTGTATCGACACCTGTAATGCGATCGCCGTTGTGTTGAATTGAATTAACTTTCACATCTTGGAATATTTGAGCGCCGCCATTACGTGCACCTTTTGCCAAAGCCTGGGTAGTATCAACTGCATTGGCTGTCCCATCTGTAGGTATATAAATACCACCTAATACATCTTCTGTATTAACCAGTGGATACATTTTTTCAATATCTGTGCGGGTAACCGTATCTACCTGCATGCCAAAAACTTTAGCCATGGAAGCATTTCGCTTTAACTCTTCGAAACGCTCTGAATTTGTCGCAATGGAAATAGATCCTGTCATCTTATATCCTGTAGATTGGCCGGTTTCTTTTTCCAGCCCTGAATACAGCTCTGACGTATATTTTGCGAGTTTCGTCATATTTAAAGAATTACGAAGTTGTCCAACTAATCCAGCTGCATGCCAAGTAGTACCACAGGTCAGTTGCTTACGTTCGAGTAAAACCACATCTGTCCAACCAATCTTAGTTAGATGGTAGGCAATAGAACAACCGATCACTCCACCACCAACAATGACAACACGTGCATTTTCAGGTAGTTGCTTTTTCATAATTAATTTTTATCCATTTTATTGCCAAGTATTAAATATATTCGTACGATACACCTCAATATAGTCTAATCCTACACCACTATAGGGGTATACTGAAGACACATTGATATCCCCCTTATGGGTCATTCAAAGATCATTATAAGAAGGATAATATTTATTTAATCTCATACTAAAATGATACTAATTTTATATTCTGGAAATTTGTATATGAAACAACTGAATAAATTCTATATTAATGGCAACTGGGTTGCTCCGGTCAGTGATAACAAAAGTGACAGCAAAATCGATATTATTAATCCAGCCACAGAGCAATCTATAGGCCAGGTAACATTAGGAAGTTCTGTAGATGTCGATAGAGCAGTATCAGCTGCAACTGAAGCTTTTAAGACATGGTCACTGACTAGTCGAGAAGAAAGACTTTCTTTACTTGATAAAATTATCGCATTATATCAGGAACGTCTAGAAGAGATGGCTGAAGCTATCTCAACTGAAATGGGTGCTCCCATGGATATGGCATTAAATTCTCAGGCTGCTATCGGTCTTGCACACCTTCAAACAAGTAGAAAGGCTTTAGAAAGTTTTAGTTTTGAAGAGTCTCAAGGTAATACCCATATTTTCAAGGAGCCTATTGGTGTTTGTGGCTTTATTACTCCTTGGAATTGGCCAATGAATCAAATTGCCTGCAAAGTAGCACCTGCAATAGCTTGTGGTTGTACAATGATTCTAAAGCCTAGTGAGTACGCTCCATTATCAGCGAATGTATTTAGTCAGATTTTGCATGATGCTGGCGTACCTGCTGGTGTTTATAATATGGTTTATGGTGACGGTCCTAATGTAGGAGCAACAATCACCTCCCACCCTGATATTGAGATGATATCTCTCACCGGATCAACGCGAGCCGGTATTGCTGTTTCAAAGGCAGCGGCAGACACTATCAAGCGTGTTGCGTTAGAGTTAGGTGGCAAGTCAGCCAATATCATTCTCGAAGATGCTGATATTGGATCAGCCGTTTCTGAAGGTGCCGCTAGTTGCTTTAGTAATACTGGGCAATCATGTAATGCTCCTACTAGAATGTTAGTACCTGCAAAATATCACAACCTTGCTGTTCAGGCTGCTGTAAATGTAGCCAATAATAAGCAACTCGGTGATCCTAACTTAAAAACTACTGATATTGGCCCTCTATCCAATAAAGCTCAATTCACAAAAGTACAAAGTATGATCCAACAAGCCATTGATGAAGGTACGGAGTTAGCTGCTGGAGGAGTTGGTAGGCCATCAGGCTTAACAAATGGATATTTTACAAAACCAACAGTCTTTGCCAATGTTTCAAACGATATGATGATTGCTAGAGAGGAAGTGTTTGGCCCCGTATTATCAATTATCCCTTATAACGATGAAGAACATGCAATAGAAATTGCAAATGACACTCTATATGGCCTTGCTGGGTATATCCAATCTGGTGATCATGAGAAAGCCAAACAAATAGCAAAACGCATTCGTGCAGGAACTATTTATTTAAATAACCCTGGCTTTGATCCTTGTGCTCCTTTTGGCGGCTATAAACAGTCAGGAAATGGCCGTGAATGGGGGCATTTCGCATTTGATGACTTTTTAGAAATTAAGGGTGTGGTCGGTTATGACCTATAGGTGTTAGTTGAATACTTTCAGCTTGATAATTACAGTGCTCGATCTTAGTCTTAGCGTTATCAATAATGGAAGTTATAAATGACAGAAACTATATCCGCTGAAAATCATACAAAATTGGAGCAGTTACTACAAAAGGGTTTTGCCGCCTTATCTCTTGTTAACTTAGAGACGGCTGGTGAGTGCTGTAAAGAAATATTAACAATTGATCCGGACTTAGTCCCTGGACATTTTCTTGTCGGATTACTCGGCTTAGCTGCCAAAGATAGACCAACCGCCTTCAGTGCTTTTCAGTCCGTAGTTAAACTTGATCCTGATCATGCCGCAGCTTGGGCACATTTGGCTAAGTTGTATATGGGTGAAGGACAAGTTAATCGTGCCGATGCTGCTCTTAGAGAAACACGTCGAATTAAGCCGAAAGATCCTATTGTATTAGATCTCATTGGCACTACATTATCTCTAATGGGAGAGTATCCGTTAGCAAAACTATTTTTTGCCCAAGCAAATACCACTCAGCCAAATCATCCTCCATATATGTTAAATTTGGCTAATAATCTGGTTTATAACGGAGACACCGACAATGCTCATATCGTATTTAAGGATGTATTAAAAGTTCAACCAGATAGTCCTCAGGCACATTGGGCTCTTTCAACCTCTCGTAAAGCTACCGATAATCAGCATATTGAGGAAATGAAAGAACTCAGCAAAATACATAATAATAATCCTCGAGCCAAATCTTTCTACCTCTACGCAATAGGTAAAGAGCATGAGGATCAACAGCAATGGCAACAAGCCTTTGAAGCTTTTGATGATGGAGCAAAAGCTCGCCGTTCAACGGTTGAATTTGATGAGCAGTCAGAAATTGATATGTTTAACTATCTTAAAGATAACTTTACAACAGATTGGTTAAACGATGGCGCTGAAGGCAGCAACAGCCCTGCCCCTATTTTCGTACTCGGACAACCACGTTCAGGCACAACATTAATCGAGAGAATTATTACTAGCCATTCTCAAGTAACTTCTGCTGGTGAGTTACAACAATTTAGTTTGGCATTACGACGTCTAAGCAATTATAAAAATCCAAAGCGTTTCTCACCGGAATTATTTGAATCAGCCAAAAATATTGAGCCACAAAAAGTGGGTAATCTCTATTTACAATCAAGTAAGAGAATGCAGGGAGACACTCCGTATTTTGTTGATAAACTACCGCAAAATTACCTGATGTTACCACTAATCCTTAAGGCGCTACCAAATGCAAAAATCGTTCATCTGGTAAGAGGTCCAATGGATGCTTGTTTTGCCAGTTATAAACAACTGTTTGCAGATGCCTACCTACATTCTTATGAACAACAAGAAATGGCTCGGCACCATGCAAGATATAGAACGTTGATGCAAGTCTGGAGAGAGCGCTTTCCAGATCGGTTCTTCGATATTAGCTATGAGCAAACAGCTAGAGATATCGAACCCAATGCTCGTGCTTTAATCAATTATTTAGAATTACCTTGGGAAGACAACTGCCTGAACTTTCATCAGCAAGATAGTGCTGTATCTACCGCCAGTGCAGTACAGGTACGCGAGCCAGCCCATACCCGTTCAATTGGCCGGTGGCGTCAATATGAAAAGCAATTACAACCCATGTTTGATGAATTACAGAAACAAGGGGTCACTGATCTCAATTAACAAAATCACAACAAGAACAATCATCTATCTTGCCAAATATGCAGCATTTAGATGAATAATATAATTTTTATACAACTCGGGGAACACTATGACTAAAAGGCAAATAAAGCATAACAACGTTGATAACATGACAATACGGAAAAGTTCACTTGCAGAAGCAGTATCTGCAGCGATCTTTGCATCTGTAATTACATTACCCGCAATTGCTGCGCCAGGTGATGACGTCATAATCGTAACAGCAACTAAAAGTAACGAATCTATTCAAGACGTTCCTTTAGCGATTACCGCTCTTAGCGGTGAATTTATGGATGAAGTGAATTTAACTGATGTTAAGGATCTGATCTCGTATACACCTGGTATCACTGGTAATAGCCCTGACAGTTTCATTGATGCTGTAAGTGTTAGAGGTATTCGTACACAGGATTTCGGTATTGGTGGTGATCCATCCACAGCATTTTTCAAGAATGATCTTTACGAAGGTAGAAATGGTTCAGCAGTAAGTACTTTATACGATATGGATCGTGCTGAAATCTTACGTGGGCCACAAGGCTTCTTATTTGGACGCAACTCCATTGCTGGAGCTGTAAGTGTCCATACACGTAAAGCTGAAATTGATTATAGTTCAGGCAACATTGAACTTGATATTGCTCAAGATGGTCGTTATGCGGTTACTGGAGCAGCCAATATACCGGTCAACGATAATTTTGCTATGCGATTTGCCGGCATCTATGCAGGAGCAGATCCTTATATAGAGAATCAATTTCCAGGTAGTCAATTACCGGATGAAGAAAAAGTTGCCGTGCGTTGGTCAACAACTTACAACAAAGACGATCTAACTGTCTATACAACGGTTGAGTATGAAGATCGTGAATTGCCAGGAACTGTCTATCGAGCAATTGAAGAAGGTGATATTTGGGATGCATTTGACGCAGGTCTTGGACCGGTGACACTCAGAGGTGATGAACACGCAATTGATAGTGACTTAAGTGCAGGAGCTTTCGATTCATCGCAAGTTCTAAATCTAGGCATGACTATCAAATATGATCTTGGTTTTGCTGATTTGACTTCAAATACTGGATTCAAAGATCATGATTATTACTACAGTGAAGATTATGATGGAACTCCACTTCGTATTAATGATTATACACAAGATCAAACTGGTGATTATTTCCAGCAAGAACTTAGACTGAGCTCAAACTCAGAAGGACCTTTAAGCTGGTATGTTGGTGCTTCTTATTATAAAGAAAATATTGATACTAATTTTGGCTTTATCTCTGATGAAGACAATATGTGTCAATACTATGGAAACTATTATTATCCTGGTAATAATTTCACTGGCTGTACTGATTTATATGCTTACTACGGTTCTTCGTTTTCTCCTAGTCCAGATGGAACTCTGACTGAAACGAATCGAGTTAACGGTGAATATTCTGGTTGGGCAACTTATGTCAATATGGAATATGCAGTCAATGATCAGTTTGATCTTGAATTAGGTATTCGATACACCAGTGACACAAAGAAATTCTCAAATGAATTTCCTACACCAGAAAGCTGGCTTGGAGCCTACTGGGCTTATGGCTTTTCTACTGCTGAAGCGCTAACTGATGAGCAGTCTTGGACAGATACTACATTCCGAGGACTTGCCCGTTGGAAGCCTGAAGACGATACCATGTTCTACGCTAGCTATACTCAAGGCTATAAATCAGGTGGTTTTGGTAGTTTTGCATTAACACCTAATGCAGCTGGCGATGTAGCAGCTGGACTGACTGAAATTACAATGGACGATGGCTTTTTGCCTGGTACTTTCGAACCTGAAGTCGTTGATTCTTATGAATTTGGTTATAAAGGCTCATTGTTTGATGGTAATACAAAACTCGATTTAACTGCTTTTTATTATGAATACCAAGACTTACAGGTTGTTGTATTTGAGAACGGTGCTTCTCAAGTTAAAAACGTTGGTGAAGCAGAATCAACAGGTATTGAAGGTTCAGTAAATACTAAGTTATCTGAGAACCTTAATCTGTATTTTGCAGTTGGTATTCTTGATAGTGAAGCAACAAAACTACAAGATATCTGCTCATTAGAAGATCCTGATGGTTGTGAAGGTAGTTCACTCTTTTGGGCTCCTGAATTTTCAGGCTCAATAGTACTTGATGGAAACTTCCCTCTTGATAGTGGAGCATCTATCACTGCTAGCATGGAAATGTTCTGGGAATCTGAGCGTGGTGGCGGTTGGGAAAATCTAAATAGTACTGAACTGAGTGCTTTCCAAGAAGTTAACGCCCGTATTGGTTATCAATCTGCAACCAATTGGTATATTCAAGCTTACGTAGAAAACCTTACTGATGAAGTTACTTGGGCAGGTATGAATAACAATGGTGGTATTATACCTTCTCATCTTTGGGGCCAAAATCGTTCTCGTACTTTTGGTGTTAGGATGGGCATGACTTGGGAGTAAGCATTCCTAATTCATTGAAACGAAAAAGGCGCTTTTTAAAACTAGAATCCTCAGTTGGACGCGTTTGAGTGTGTGTTTTTTAGGCTTAGTGGCGCCGACTAAAAAGCCGTTCATAGTCATTCTATGTAAGGCTTTTGCCGTCAAGTCAATAAGTCTAAAAAACGTGCAATCAAATGTGTAGG
>JAAGZM010000753.1 GCA_024206355.1 Gammaproteobacteria bacterium
ATCTTCCTTTGGACTCAACGGTGATCCCATCTTAGCATCCCGTAGAACACGCATCGGGTGGTGGTGGTGAGGTCATATCAGGAGGCCGCGCACGCCTCCCAACGGCTCACGGTGCATCCACTCCCAGCCAATCAACTAGTTTCGGGGAGTTTGTAGAATTGAGGATTGTTGACTTGCGTATGTTGGTGTTTTTATTGCAATTCAATGAAACTACCGATGCGAGAGCCGGCTCAGCTCAAGATACCTACAACTATGAGAATTATTATTTGGTAACAAATGACAGCAGTCAACTAGTAAAAAGTGAACTTGTTTCAGAATATCATTATCCTTACAACGGTTCTGGGGATACTATTTTTACAATTGACATATCAGATTGGGATTCTACACCATCTGGCGATTGTACCCCACCAACAGGCTCATGTAGCGGCTCAGGCACAATAATCAAATCGTGCGGCGCTTCATATACTGCACCCGATACACCATAAGGAAAGCACAATGAAACCATTAATGTATTGCGGCTTTGTCGATGATGAAGGCAATGCACAATATATATTAGCTGTATCATGGTCAGCCCATTATTATGCGACGTTACCAGAATTAGATGGCGATGAATCAATAATACATAATGGCGCAGTACATCCAGCTTCAGGTGGTACAGGCATACCGCACTTAGAAGAAACAAGTTTCTACACAATGTATCAAAAATAGGCTTTAACATGAAAATAGAAACAGTTATTGCGTTGATATTTACCCTTATTTGTGGGTTAACTGCCTATGCTGTAGATTGGCAGCGTGAGCAAGACGAAGTGACTAGCGAACAAGAATTAAGAATAGAAAAGCTTAATGCGTTGATAAAGTTACAAACCAAGCTACATGAGCAGCAAGTTAAATTCAACGAA
>JAAGZM010000105.1 GCA_024206355.1 Gammaproteobacteria bacterium
GGAGGGTATAAACTTATAATCTGAAAAATGTAGATCCCATTAAAAAAATAAACAAAATTGGTTTAACTTTGCTATTAATAACTCAGAACAATGAAGTCAGTGGTATTGTTAAGGATCGAGAGGTTTATAATCGTGAATATATAGCCGGTCAACTGAGGATTCTAGGATAAACAGCCACATTGCTCTTAAGAAGATACGGTTAGACAGAAAACTTCTTATCCTTCTTGGCATAGACTCTGATTTTAACTAAATTATCTCGCTAGTTTTTCAAAGAATTAGAAATTATGGGCTATTATTATAATAGGCATGGGTTTTTCCAGCATTTTTACATTCCTCTGTTGTATAATAGGTGCTTGTATTGGTATAATTCGCGCCGATAGAAGTGTGGGCTCCCTCAATTGTTTTATTACGCTAAACGAAAGTAACACACTTGCAGTATGATGAATTTATAAAGAACCCTTTTTATAGGGTTTTTTTATAGTCAGCGAAAGTGACTGACTAGGGCGCCTGAGATGAAAGGGCACGGGCCCGGTTTAGTTAACAGTCGATTTCTGAACAAGGCCTTAAGGCCTTTTTTTGTTTTTGAGATTTGAATTTTAAAGTAATAGGAAATAGTTAAATGGCAGGAATTGCACAACTCAATAAAATGTTCAGCCCAGTAGTCGAAGGCTTGGGCTATGAGTTTGTGGGACTTGAGTATAAGCCAGGATCAAAACCTGCGATTTTGCGAATATTCATCAATCATGAGAATGGTATAACGGTTGATGACTGCGCGGCTACAAGTAGACAAGTCAGTGCTGTTTTAGATGTTGAAGACCCGATTTCTGGTGAATACACACTTGAAGTGTCGTCTCCAGGGTTAGATAGACCGCTCTTTACTGTTGAACATTATCAGCAGTTTTTGGGGTCAAGAATTAAATGTAAATTACGTATGCCTTTTAATGGCCGTCGTAATTTTACCGGTAAGCTGCATGAAGCAGATGAAAATATCATTGTTTTGAGTATAGATAACGAGTCTGTAGAGCTATTTATAGACGATATTGAAAAAGCAAATATAGTACCTCAGTAGTTACTTTGATAGAGAAAGACGCTGAAGGTAATGATACACAGTAAAGAGGTTTGAGGCTAAGGGTATGAACAATAAAGAGATCCTGTTAGTAGTTGATGCTGTCTCTAATGAGAAAGACGTCAACCCAGGTGTGATTTTTGAAGCATTGGAAGCTGCTTTAGCGATGGCAACCAAGAAAAAGAATTCTGGTGACATCGATGTACGAGTTGAGATTGACCGTGAAACTGGTGACTACGATACTTTTCGTCGCTGGGAAGTAGTTGAAGATACAGGGGAAGCTCTTGAAAACCCTTATCAACAAATTGGTTTAGAAGCTGCACAACTGCAGGAAGAAGATAATATTGAGCTAGGCGACTTTGTTGAGGAGCCAATTGATAGCATCGAGTTTGGTCGAATTGCGGCTCAAACTGCTAAGCAAGTTATCGTACAGAAAGTACGTGAAGCTGAGCGTGCAAAAGTATTTGATGCTTATAGTGACCGTGTTGGTGAACTTATTACGGGTATTGTTAAGCGCTCGACGCGTGACAGTATCATTCTTGATTTGGGTAATAACGCAGAAGCGGTTATTCCTCGAGAAGAAATGATGCCTAAAGAGTCGGTACGTCCAGGTGACAGAATGCGCGGCATGTTGTTTGAATTACGCCCTGAAGCTCGTGGCCCTCAGTTAATTATCAGTCGAACTAATCCGAATATGCTTATCGAGCTATTTAAGATTGAAGTTCCTGAAATTGCAGAAGAACTTATCGATCTTAAAGGCGCTGCTCGTGACCCAGGTTCAAGAGCAAAAATTGCAGTTAAGTCAAACGATCAACGTATCGATCCTGTTGGCGCCTGTGTTGGAATGAGAGGTTCACGTGTTCAAGCTGTTTCTGGTGAACTTGGTGGCGAAAGAATTGATATAGTTCTTTGGGATGATAACCCAGCCCAGTTTGTGATAAATGCTATGGCACCAGCTGAAATTTCATCGATTGTTGTTGATGAAGACTCTGGTGTTATGGATATTGCGGTTGAAGAAGATCAGTTAGCTCAAGCTATTGGCCGAAGTGGTCAAAATGTTCGACTTGCTAGTGAGTTGACAGGTTGGAGGCTGAACGTAATGTCAGTTGATGAAGCTGATTCCAAGAATGCTGAAGAAACTGAATCGTTACAGCAGAACTTTGTTCGTGACATTGATGTTGATGAAGAGTTGGCATTAGTGTTAATTCAAGAAGGTTTCACAACTATCGAAGAGATTGCCTACATTCCTCAATCAGAAATGATGGAAATAGAAGGTTTTGACGAAGATTTAGTTGAAGAACTTAGAAACCGAGCGAAAAATGCATTGCTAACTAAAGCATTGGTTAGTGAAGAAAAACTTGAAAACCAAGATCCTGCTGAAGACTTATTGAATATGGAAGGTATGGATAAGCACCTTGCATTTGTATTAGCTAGTAAAGGTGTTATCTGTATGGAGGATTTAGCTGAATTAGCTATTGATGATTTACTCGATATAGAAAACATGGACGAAGAAAAGGCGGGTAGTTTAATTATGACTGCACGTGCACCTTGGTTTGAAAATAGTGATGAAGACTAAACTCTTTTAACGAGAGCAGGAGTGAGACAAATATCATGGCAGAAGTGACAGTAAAAGAACTTGCCGGAGTCATTGGAACAGACGTTGAGAAGCTGATTGAACAGCTAAACGAAGCTGGTGTGAAAGTGAAAAAAGCTGCTGACATCGTTACTGATGAGCAAAAAACAATGCTGCTTGGTTTCTTGAAAAAGAACCATGGTGAAGAAGAAACTTCTGAGCCAAAGCGGGTTACGTTAAAGCGGAAGCAGAAAACAACGCTTAAAATATCTGGAAGTCATGGCAAAAATAAGACTGTAAATGTCGAAGTACGTAAGAAACGTACTTACGTCAAACGCAGTGATTTGGTTGCTAAAGAGCAAGAAGAAAAAGATCGTATTGATGCAATTGCTGCTGCGGAAGTTGCTGCAGTTCAGTCTGTAGAAGATAAAATAGTTGCTGATAATGCTGCAGAGCAAGCCACTGAACAGGCTATTATCTCTGAGGAAGCGCAAGCAAAAACTGCCAATGATTCTGCAAATGA
>JAAGZM010000754.1 GCA_024206355.1 Gammaproteobacteria bacterium
TCCATTTCATTATTGACATAAACTGCCGTTATTGAGTAGTTTTCTGGCTTACCGGAAAGTAAATAGGCCGTTTCAAAAGAAACAATAAGGTTTGCCTTTTCATCTAATAAAGTCCACTTTAATTGACAGAGATGCTGAGCATTTGCGAGCGTTATTACAGCTAATAAATTGAAATCTGCTTTGCTAAAACCAATATCATTATAGATATCAAATAATTTTTCTGTATTTTTGTCCATTTCCTCTCTATTGACAAAGGTATAATTATCACCATTGGATAAAAAGAAAGTTACCGGACCGGAGAAACAGTCACCAATTGCCTTTACATCCTGATTGCTAAAGTGAGAACAATATTTTTCAAAAAACGCTAATTCATTCATATAATAATCCTGAAAATATAACACTAAAAAATGAGCTAATAATATAGTGGAGTAACTATATATTAGCCAATACCGCCAAATCAATAATTTATTATCTGACCAATAACGTCTCTAACCTATTGAAAACTAAGAACAATAACCTTGCAATGTATACTGGAACAACCTTTGCATTAATCTTAATATAGCTAAATATCTAACATAATAGAAATGGAGAAAAAATTGAAAAGTATACGAAAATTTGTTGTTTCAATTGTTGGGGCACTGCTTTTATTGATCGGCATTTTAATGATCATTTTACCAGGACCAGCATTAATCATTATCCCAATCGCTTTAGTTGTCCTCAATTCCCAGCATCCTGACAAAGTAAGGCGCTGTACACGAAAATTCCAACGAGGCCTTTCAAGGGCTGCTGCCTGGATGGATAAAAAAGTTCGTCAGTGGGGTTAAGGGGCTAAACGCTGAATACACCATTCCTTATCGACTAGTCGATATTCGAACCTGTCATGTAACCGGCTTTCTCTGCCTTGCCAGAATTCTACAGACTCGGGCATAACACGGTAACCACCCCAAAAGTCAGGTAGTGGAATTTCACCATCAGAAAACCGTTGTTTCATTTTAACCCATTGAGCTTCTAACAAAGAACGAGATGAAATCACATGACTTTGATCAGAACACCAGGCACCGAGTTGACTACCTCTTGGTCTAGTTGCAAAATATTTAAGAGACTCTGCTGCTGAAATTTTTTCTACTGATCCTGATATTTTTACCTGACGCTCTAATTCTAGCCAATGAAAAAGTAA
>JAAGZM010000755.1 GCA_024206355.1 Gammaproteobacteria bacterium
AGCCCAAATAAGTATTATCCTGTTATAGGATTATTCAAAGTTTGATTCCCACATTATAAAACCAATACTAAATCGATTAGTCGATGCATTATAGTCAATCATACTTTCACCGTAACCCTTAAAGTACTGAATATATCCTCTAACATCGGTAGTTTCCCAAATTGGAAAAGTCCAATTGAGTTGCGCTGCCCCTCGGTTTTCTTTTCTTAAGTTATCTCTGAGCATGACAGAAATGTGGTTCTTACCAAAATCATATCCCGCCGTTAACTCAAAATTACCCATAAATCGACTTATATCTGGATTATCATCACCTGTAGGATCTTGAGCGTCTACTTTAGTATCTTCAGGTACATGAAGCCACGGTTTAAATTTAATCCACGCATCTTTATTGCTTAAGTTAAACTCCATATACAGTCGGTTCCAACTTCTTGATAGCGGCATAGAACGTCCATTAGATTGATGAACCATTCCGTAAACAATATTCTGTAAATGCCACTCACCAAAATGATAATCTGTTTCAAAATCAATAAATAGTTCAGGTTCATGGTTGGTTTCTCGGAAAGGTGAAGATAGGTCATTGTTATAAGCTTGCCACCAAAAGCGACCTGTATAGGCTCCAAAAAGATCGCCATTATCACCGAATATATTATCCAGTATTTTCATTTTTGAGCTAAGTTGAAATGCTATTTCGAAATTATGAATTTTTTCTTCTATTAGTCCTTGAGTATATGGCGTAGAATTAGGCGAAGAGTTATAAGAAACTGGAAAAATATAATTGTCTTTATGTGCAGTGAACGATAAGACACTTTCATTATTCGATTTAGGTATATTTGTACTCTTATTATCATTCTGATCTGTAGGAATACTCATCATACAAAGACCTTTGATCTCACCTAAAGTTGTTTCATCACTTGCTGTATTTATCTTTTCAAAAATGCATTGTTGAAAAGATGATACTTCTTCAGCTTGAATAAAATTCATAACTAATAAACTAAAAAGATAAAATACTCCTTTACTCTTGCTACTAACTTTCATTTTAAAAACTCTTGGCATCAATAATTTTCTTATTATATTTTAATTGAATATAAAATATTAGATTATCTTCAACAAAAATCAGATAATATAAACTATTGTAATCAACGTAAGCTTACTAGTATCCGTGATAATTGAACTACACCTTTCAATAACTGATCCCAGCCTATCAGTTTTGCATACAATCAAAAATGAGTGTGGACTTTCCTCTGGACAAATAAAAATAGCGATTGGCAAAGGATGTTTATGGTTAGAAAGTGGTTCCAAAATTAAGCGTTTAAGACGAATTAAAACTACATTAAAAACCGGCGAACAGTTACACTTTTACTACAATCAACAGGTACTTGATCAGCAACCATTAACAGCAAAGTTAATTGAAGACAATCATGCTTATTCAGTCTGGCACAAACCTGCAGGCATGTTATGTCAAGGCTCAAAGTGGGGGGATCACACGACTATCAACCGATATGTAGAAAAACATTTTCAAAGGACAGCTTTTATCGTACACCGTCTTGATAAAATGACATCAGGATTAATAATAATTGCCCATCAGAAAAAGGTAGCAACTGCCTTTGCAACAATTTTTGAACAAAGAAAAATAATGAAAGAATATCGTGCTTTGGTTCATGGTATTTTTGAAGAAAAAACTGAACTAACTATTGAAACGCCTGTAAATAAAAAGCCTGCCATTAGTCATATTCAGCTCATAACAA
>JAAGZM010000756.1 GCA_024206355.1 Gammaproteobacteria bacterium
AGATAGAGAGTCGGGTGAGCTACTTTATGAAGACGGTGAAATACACTACAGACCTGCTATCTTAGACGATTAATATCAGCTGAAGATACCTAATCAAACAAAGTAAACTGCACCAGAGATTACGGGATGTTTTGCTCCTGTAACAGAAGTAATTGTTCCAGTTTGATTATTGATACAACGCTCTGCTAGCCATGCAAATGCAGCCGCTTCAACCTGATCCGGATTAATTCCCAAAATGTTAATATCAACAATTGTACTATCTGTAAGTTGATCTATTTGCTTAATTAATTGAATGTTATGAACACCCCCACCACAAAAGTAGGTATATGGGGACTGGTATTGATTGATAATATCTACAATTGAACAGGCAGTTAATTGCAATAAGGTAGCTTGTATATCTTCAGTTTTAAATTTACTGAAGAGTGTTTTTTCATTCAGTTCAAGCCAATCAAGATTAAAGTATTCTCTTCCTGAGCTTTTAGGTGCTGACTTTTGAAAGTACTCATCTTTTAGTAATTTATTTAAGAGTGGTTCAGAAAATGTCCCAGTCGCAGCCCATTGACCATCCTTGTCATAGGGTTTATTTCGACATTTTTTAATCCAACAATCCATAAGTGTGTTACCTGGACCTATATCAAAGCCTGAAACTTCACCATTTTTTGGTAACCATGTGCAGTTCGATATACCGCCAATGTTAATGATTAATCTATCTTCATTATTATCGCTCAAGAGTGCCTGATGAAAAGCAGGTACTAGGGGTGCACCTTGTCCACCGGCAGCAATGTCTCTATTTCTAAAGTCGGTGACTGTTGTTATTGCAGTTTTTTCTGCGATATAACTTCCTGATCCTAGCTGCATAGAAAATCGATAAGTGCCTTCTGGTTGGTGGAATACTGTCTGTCCATGACAACCTATAGCTCTGATATCAGATGCAGAAATATTGGCTTTTATCAGTAGTTCATTAATTGCAACAGTATATAAATTAGCTAAAGCAACATCTAAAGAGCCGAGATTGAATAGCGATGTTTGCGCTTTATTAATTAACTGGGATATATCTGCATGTAGTTGTTTTGGAAAGGGAATCGTAACATGATGAGTGACTTTGGGAGTCTCATTCATATCTAAAATCACGGCGTCAATGGCATCCATGCTCGTGCCAGACATTATTCCAATATAAAGCTCATTCATAAGGTAACCTGAAAATTAATCTGCAGTTAGTGGCTGCTCAGTATAGATTTGACTTTGAATTTCTAGCTGGCTCACAAGCCCTCTGGTCTGATTAAGAAATTTTTGTTTTTCTTTTCGATTAATCGGCTTAGCATCAGGCAATTTAACTGTTCTTGGATTGCGATGTACTCCATTGACCAAAAATTCGTAATGTAAGTGTGGTGCTTCAGCAAGTCCAGTGGCTCCAACAAAACCGATAATTTGCCCTTGAGATACTTTCTGGCCTCGCTTTACTTTACGTTTTGTAAAATGCAGATACTTGGTAACAAATTTTTGTCCATGTTGGATAAATACATGGTGACCATTATATTTACTGTAGGCAGATACAATAACTTTGCCATCCCCAGCGGCTTTCACAGGAGTGCCTTTGGGAGCTCTGTAATCGACACCATTATGTGCCTTCACTCTTTTTAAAATAGGGTGAAATCGACGAGGTTTAAAGTTAGAACTGATATATGAGAAATCTACAGGTGCTCTCAAGAAGGCTTTACGCATACTTAATCCTCCCGGCGTATAATATTCTGATCGCCCTGATGAATCTGTGTATCTGATAGCTTGATAACTTTTTCCTTGGTTAATAAATTCAGCGGCTAGAATATTTCGATTGCCTATTTTTTCACCATCAACAAATTTCTCTTCAAAGATGACGGTAAATTGGTCGCCTTCGCGTATATCCAGAATAAAGTCGATATCCCAGCCAAAAATACCAGCAAGTTCCATCACCATTGAATCCGTAAGGCCTGCATTTTTTCCTGCTATAAAAAGGGAACTTTCAATGATGCCTCTAGCATTTGCAAATCTAATCTCCTGCTCTTTTGTTTCAATAGTTGTCACCCAATTATCATTTTTTTTATTAACAATTAGAGTGTTCAATTTATCAATAGAATAGCTAATAGCAGCAAGTTTGCCATCTGATCCTTTATTGTATTTTAATATTTTGCCGGGTCTAATTTTTTTTAGTGCTGAGGTGTTTTTTCCAATACTAATGATTGCGTGTAGATCCGAAGGACTAAAGCCTAAACGTTGAAAAATACGCGCCATACTATCGCCTGAGCGTACTTTTGATTCTTGCCACTGAATGTTGTTAGTTTGTTTATTCTCAATAACGCTCGATTGGATAATATTTGGGTCAGTAGCTTTTTTGGAAGAGGCTTTATTATTTGTAGATTTCTTACTACTAGCTTTTGCTCTATCATCATATTGAAATTCGAGCTGAATATTTTGTCGTTCATTTTTGTTTTCAGTATTTATTGTATCGAGTGGTAGAGTTGTCTCTTGTATAATACCAGAATCGTTAAGGGAAGACTCTTTTGATAATTCTGACCATAACCCCCAAGCTGCGATCGATAATGCAATGACACCCATTATTATAACGGGCAGGCCCGAACGCTTCCGAGAGGAAGAAAATATAGGTTTGTCCGCAAACTTTGGTTTGTAATCGGTTTTAATCATATGCCTATATTAAGAGCAAAAGTTATAGTAAGCAAAAGTAAATAGGGTTGATTTTGCAGGGCCACAATAACCACAGAACGTCTAGAGGTCAATCTGGAAAGTCATATTGAGCCTGTAATTGCATTATATTATCAAAAAAATGATGCCATTACATAAGTAATCAAGTATCTTTGCCATTTCCGCTTTAGGTATTAAATGCTCGGGAGAGTAGAATGATCGCTGCAAAAGAACAATTTCCAGAAATTCAAAGAGGCACAGACGAGGTTTTGGTTCTCACTGAACTTGAAGAGCGTTTAAAATCAGGTAAACCTTTACGAATTAAAGCAGGCTTTGATCCCACAGCTCCTGATATTCACCTTGGGCACACAGTATTAATTAATAAAATGCGTCAATTTCAGGAGTTAGGCCACCAAGTTATTTTTCTGATTGGCGATTTCACAGGAATGATTGGTGATCCTACTGGTAAGAATGTTACTCGCAAACCTTTAACTGAAGAACAAGTAGCAGATAATGCAGAGACTTATCAAAAGCAAATATTTAAAATTCTTGATCCTGAAAAAACAGAAATTCGTTTTAACTCTGAGTGGATGGGTAAAATGACTTCTGCGCAAATGATTAAGCTTGCTGCAATGCACACTGTTGCCAGAATGTTAGAAAGAGATGATTTTAATAAGCGATATAACAATCAACAACCCATTGCTATCCATGAGTTTTTATACCCTCTCGTTCAAGGATATGATTCGGTGGCATTAGAATGCGATGTTGAATTAGGTGGCACTGATCAAAAGTTTAATCTGTTGATGGGTAGAGAATTACAAAAGCAATACGGACAAAAACCTCAAATCGTCATTACTACACCATTACTAGAAGGCTTAGACGGTGTGCAAAAAATGTCGAAGTCATTAAATAACTACATAGGTATTGATGAACCTGCCGAAGAAATATTTGGAAAGTTAATGTCAATTTCTGATGATTTAATGTGGCGTTACTTTGAGTTATTAAGTTTTAGAACGTTAGCCGATATAGAGCAATTGAAACAACAGGTAGATGAGGGAAGAAACCCTCGTGATGTGAAATTTGAGTTGGCTGATGAAATTATTACTCGTTTTCATAACAAAGATGCTGCTGAAAAAGCACAGACTGCATTTATTGCAAGATTTCAAAAAGGTGCTATTCCTGATGAAATGCCTGAATTTGATTTACTTGCTGAGAAGGATGACGGTATCCCACTTACTATTATATTAAAACAGTGCGGACTTACATCAAGTACCTCAGATGCTATTCGAATGATCAAACAAGGAGCTGCTAAAATTGATGGTGATAAGGTCATTGATACACGTTTACTCATTGCAAAAGGAACTAAAGCTGTTTATCAGGTTGGAAAACGAAAATTTGCAAGAATATCGGTTAATTAATTTCAGTGTTGTCTAAATAATGTTCTGCTATTAGCTTTTAACTGAACATTTCTTTTTTACCAAGTAAAATCAACAAATTACATATTTGCTTGTCTGTATTTATGAGTAATTACTATCAATTTTGATGGCTAATACTCGTTATTTGGCTCTTCAATAAAAATCTTTTTAAAAATAATACTAAAAAATAGTAAACAGTGGTTGACAGTTAATTCATTTGGCGTAGAATACGCGCCTCGGTTGAGCGAACAAGCGTCGTTAGCCATGCTCTTTAACAATTGAATAAAGTAATCTGTGTGAGCACTTGCAGAACGAGTAGTTAGTTGATGATTTTCATTTTGGAAAGAATTGATTAACGTTGTCCAAGCGAC
>JAAGZM010000757.1 GCA_024206355.1 Gammaproteobacteria bacterium
CTCTTCTGCTATCTGAAATATAATAATGATTGTAATATCAGCCAAGCAAAGAGTCCTGCGAGTAGATCATCAACCATAATACCTAATCCACCAGGAATTTTTTTATCCAGCCAATTAATTGGCCAGGGTTTAATAATATCAAAAAAGCGAAATAGCACAAACCCAAGCAACAACCATTGCCACGTAGCAGGGACTGCAATCATTGTCAGCCATAAACCACAAAACTCATCCCAAACGATACCAGAATGATCGTGAACACCTAAGTCTCTGCTTGTTTTATCGCATAAATAGATGCCTATTAGTGTTGTTGCCAATAAAACTGTGAGATACATTGTTAAAGATTGTTGAGACAACCACAACCATGGAAGAATGGCCGCTATTGTCCCGGCAGTGCCTGGAGCTTTTGGGATCAAGCCGCTTCCAAACCCAAATGCAAGCAGATGCACCGGGTTTCTTAAATTCGGTTTAACCGATTCAGTCATTCTCTGACTCAGAACGAAAATGAAGATATCCTGCCATTTGCAGATCTACTTTTTTCCCATCCTGACAATAATTAATTTTTTTTCCACCAGTTATCCGACCAATTTTCGTATAACCACAATTCGTGCTTTTAAATGTCTTTTCTAAGTTATCAGTTTCAATGTCTGGGACGGTAAAGCACAGTTCATAATCATCCCC
>JAAGZM010000758.1 GCA_024206355.1 Gammaproteobacteria bacterium
CTCACCCCAAGGTGACCTCATCATCTCGCTGTGAACAGCAAAAGGTGTTTCATTATTCGCAGGTGGAGCAAAATCATAATTAAAATAGTTAATAAACTCCTCAGCCCGAACCGCATCATGACGCGGTAACTGCCCTTGATTCAAAATCCGACGAACATTGGTATAAGCCCCCGTATCAACATCAATACTAAAAGTAGAAACCGGCTCCTCAGCAACACGACTAATATCATTTTCCTCAAGGTGCGCATAATTTTCAGAATCAACAACCTCATCAACGCGTCTAATATTTTTCTCCTTAAAATAAACAGAATTTTGAGAGTTTAGAACTTTAGCAGGCATCGTCTTAACCACATCAGCAACAACGAGAGGAGAACTAGCAAGCTGACTTATCTCTAAGCGCTTTTTCTCCATCTTACGAGCACGATCTTCTTTAGATTTTTGATGAACTTGTTGACGAGCAACTTCTGATTCAGTCAATGCAACCTCAGAGCTAGATGTTTTATCAGTGGTGTGACATCCAGCGATTCCAGCAACAGAAATTGCCGTGATTATTGCCGTACGAACAGCAAGAGCGAGTTTGTTTCTTCGAGTAGGTATTTGCGTAGTTATTTTCATAGTAATCTCCAGGTTTAAAAACGGTTGTTACTATCTATAAACGCAGGATTTCAAAAA
>JAAGZM010000106.1 GCA_024206355.1 Gammaproteobacteria bacterium
CAAAGGTGGAACTGTTGGACTACCACCATTATCAAGAACGCTATAGGTTGACCCTCCTGCTCCAAATGTAATAGTGAAAGGCGAATCTGATGCTAAATAGGTAGCTTTATCTGTCACAGTACCTGCATTAATGATACCTGTACCAGTATTATTAGTAGCATCATCTTGTGTGGTAAAAGTACCATTTCCATTAAGAATATTTTGAAATAACTGATAACCTGAGTCATTCATTTCAACCTGAGCACTTGTACTAATTTGAATATTTCTTACTCCTTGATCACCTTCATAAGAATAATTACCAGTAGATTGCTTTGTAAATGGTATTTGATCAATCTTATTTCCAGAAAAGAGATAATCTCCTGATGAATTTTTGAAGTTTGCAAATCCTACCATTTGCTCGAGTAATTCATTCATTTCCACTGCAAGGCTATTTCTTTCAGTATCTCCGTAAGTAGCATTTCCTCCAGATAATATTAATTCACGTACTCTTTGTAATATATCAGTAAAACTTTGTAAGATTGTCTCTTCTACATTTAAATTGGCAGTAGCAATATCACCGTTCGCAGTATAACGTTCGGTTATGGCTATTTCTTGTTCTAAGTTAATGATTGAAATCGAAGCAATAGGATCATCAGAAGGCGTCATAACCCTCAGTCCAGTTGAAATTTGCTCTTGTGTCCTATTAAGACCAGTTTGCTGGTCTAAAATTGAATATAACCCAGATTGGTAAAATTGATTTGTAGATATTCTCATAATTCACCTGTCACACTGACGAAATTAATGTATCAAAAAGTAATTTAGCGGTGTTTATAATTTGCGCTGATGCTTGATAAGATTGTTGATATTTGATCAACTTTGCTGCTTCCTCATCAAGATTAACACCTGATGTTTCTTGCACTCTTGCTTCTGTTTGCCTTAACAAACTTTGCGCAGCTCCATAACTAATCTTTGCTTCATTAGTTCTTGTGCCTATTTCAGAAACTAGTAAACCGTATGATCCTTGTATTGTTGTTGTACCATTATTTAGGATATTTTCCGTTTGCAGGGCAGCCATTGCTAAAGCATTTGTGTTGTCGCCTTTTGCATCTTCCATAAATTCAATAGTAAACGTATCACCCCCAATAGCAGTACCACTCATTGCAATTTCAAAATCCCAACCTGCTGGTAACGACCCTCCAAAAGCAACTTCTACTAGCTCTATCATATTATTCTCTTGATTAGGAGTATAAGTTGCCGGGCTACCTACTAGTACATTAGAAGAATCTCGTATCTCAAAAGTTACATCATCAGTAAATACAATTGTATGGTCACCCCAAGTCAGAGGATTCGCCCAATTACTACTTGAATTGGTGACTACAATACTCGATATCTCAGCAGATCCAGCATTATTCATATCAGCGGATGCCTTAACAGGAGAAGCGGCAGCAATTTGGCTAAGATCAGTAATAGCCTTATCTAAAAGCCCAACAGTAGAACGAGTAGGTGTAAGCATGTAGCTATCACTAGTATTTGAAGAGCCGGTAAAATTAAGACTAAACCCTAATGAATCACCTGATGCATCTGTAATAGCAACTGTTGCTACACCAGGATCTGCAAAAGAAGTAACTGTACTATTATCACTGTTATTTCTTAAAGTATAATTAACACCATCGAAAGATAGCGTGTAATCAGACACTGAAACCATACTCACGTCAGTAATAGTCATTGTAATTACACCACTACCAGTATTCTCTGTACTTGCTACAACTCTATTTTGTTCTGCAGCAGTGCTATGAATATCATTAAAGAACAAACCGCCCAATTGACTATTTAAATCAAGACCTTTTTGATGCTGCACATTGATAGAATCAGCAAGTCCCATTGCGACTAGCCCAAGTCGGTTGATAGCAGGTGTTAATAATTCATTGCGATAATCAATTAAACCACCCAAAGTACCACCAACAATTTCTCTTGTTACAGGAATAGCAGTGCCATTTTGAACAAAAGATATCCTGCTATTAAGAGGATCATCAGGATCTTGCTCGGCTATTAATTGGCTTGACCCACTACCGATCACTAAACTTTGTCCATTTCCAATAAACACACTAGTAGAGCCATCTTTATTATCAACGGTAGAAACCTTAACTAATTCACTTAAATCAATAAGTAACAGATCTCTTTTGTCCAATAAATCATTTGGTAATGCGCCTGTTGAACTTGCACCAATTGCTTCTACGATATTATGGTTTATTGTTGCAATAGCACTGCCTATCGTAGTCACCTGATCTGCAACTGCAGACAATTCATCATTAATACTAACCCGCTGATTATTTAATTGTTCATCAAGACTTTGAAATCTACCAATAATCAAATCAGTTTGGCTAAATAGTGATTGCCGTACTGCTGTTGAGCTAGGATCGTCTGCGACAGCTTGCATAGCTTCAAAAAAGTTTTGGATAGCTGGAGATAACCCAGTTGTGGGATCAGCGACAATACTATCAATACGGTCGGCTTGTGACACAAATGTGTCTAAGCTACTAAAATTTGTTATGTTACTTCTAAAATCAAGTACTGCTAATGAATCTAATATTCTTTCAACATTATTGGTCACTACACCAGTACCAATATAACTACCACCGAAAAAGTTAGAAATGTTAGTACCAAAATCTACTGATTGTCGATTAAATCCTTCAGTATTAATATTCGCAATATTATGTGACGTAGTAGTAATAGCTGCTTGAGAACCCATTAGTCCAGAAATACCAATACTTAAGAAATCACCTGAACTCATCCTATCCTCCTACTATCTTAGTCATTCTATGACTAATACCAGTGCCAGATATATCTACAAGGGCATTAATCGCATTTTTCAATATTGGAGAGTTAAATATACCTTGTATCTTTTCTGCATAATTTGGGTCGGTTGCATATCCTGCAGTCTGTAATTCTTCTGCATATTTCTTAGGATCTGCTGCAACATCAAGTGCAGTCTGGTATCGAGTTCGATCCGTTATAAATCGAGTGTAATCTTCAAAACTATCAGCATAACTATCATAAGCTCTAAAATCTGCTCGTTGCTTTTTCAAAGAGTCACCATCAAGCTCTAATGTTGTCACTTGAGCCCTCTCCCCTTGCCAGTTATGATTGGCTTTAATACCAAATAAATTTTTACTAGAAGCCCCCTGCTCTGTTTTCATTACATGCTTTCCCCAACCAGTTTCAAGCGCTGCTTGAGCGATTAATACTTTAGGATCAAGTTGTAACGATTGAGCTGCACGCTCTGCATAAGGCCATAAGCTTTTAACAAACGCCGATGGTGAAGAAAAATCTAAACCACGCTCTTCAATTTTTTCTACTTCAGTGCCTGATACAATGCCTGACACCGTACCAGGCACTGAAGTTTCTGTATTTGTATTTACAACTGGGGCTATGTGACTTGTAACCCGCTCTGATAGATTCAGTTTTGATGTTACTTTATCTGGATAATTATTTGTGTTTGTGAGACCTGAAAGTTGTTTTACTAGTACCTCAGTAAGACCAAGTCCAGAACCACCGTTAGAGCTACTTAAATGTAATGATAGTTGCTCATCGTACATATCTTGGTACATACCCAATTGAGCAGAGTCTAATAAAGGTTCGTCTATAATTGCGGCATTAGCGTCACGCATAGACTTTAGCATCATACCGGTGAAAATTGATTCAAATTGTTTTGCTACCTCACGTATAGTCTCAGGACTATCATCTTTACCTTTAAGCTTTAAATTAGATAAGCTATTAGCATCATGATAGATTTGCGCTGTTTCAAACTGTGTTTGTGAGTAAGTTGTAATCATTGTAATACCTTAAATAACAACCAAATCTGCATGCAAAGCACCAGCTTCTTTCAATGCTTCAAGAATTGCCATTAAATCACCAGGAGCTGTACCAACTGCATTGATTGAATTAACAATATCTTCTAGCTTGATACCGTCTTTCACCATAAACATTCTGGCATTTTCTTGAGTAATATCAATATTACTATCTTGTGTTATAACCGTTTCACCTTGCTGTGAGAAAGCTTCTGGCTGGCTTGTATTTGCATTCTCTTTAACCGAAACGATTAGGTTTCCATGTGCTACAGCGACTTGGCTGACTCTCACATTTTTACCAATCACAATAGTTCCTGTTCTAGAATTAACGACTACTTTAGCTTGACCTTCAGCCTCTGTAATTTGTAGGTTTTCTAACGTTGCTAAATACATAACACGTTGTGAATTGTCGATTGGTGCACTGACTTTAATTGACGCTCCATCGAGTGGCATTGCAGTTCCTGAACCAACAAGCATATTAATAGAGTCTGCTACTCTTTTAGCGGTAGTGAAGTCAGGGCGATGTAAATTTAAAGTTAAGCTATTACCAAGACCAAAGGCAGACTTAATTTCTCTCTCAACGATTGCCCCACCAGGTACACGACCTACAGTTGGAATATTGACTGTTATGGATGAGCCATCGGCACCAGAAGAACCAAATCCACCTACGACTAGATTACCTTGGGCAATCGCATAAATCTGTCCATCAATACCAGTTAGTGGTGTCATTAATAATGCTCCACCTCTTAGGCTTTTTGCATCACCAAGGCTTGAAACAGTCACATCGATTGTTTGACCAGGCTTTATAAAAGGAGGCATTTCTGCA
>JAAGZM010000759.1 GCA_024206355.1 Gammaproteobacteria bacterium
CATATAGTTAGCTAAGATTACTTGCCAAGGTAATTGAGGATTTAAGATATCATTAACTAACTTAGCTATAGAACCTGGAATTGAACCTGCTTGATTACTCATTTGAGCAGCAGTAGCTGCTTTGATAATAGCATCTTGAATCTTTTGTTCTATCTCTTGTTCACTCATACCATTATTACCACTAGCTGGAGAGTTACCTTTACCACTCTGAGAGTCTCCTGAATCTCCATCAGCAGGTTTAAAATCACCATCTAACACATTATCAGGTAATTCACTTTCTTGATCAGGAAGAAGGTCATAGACCTCTTCTGCAGACATTCCTTTATACTGTTTATCTAGTAAACCTCCTTCAATGAACTTATATCCTGCATTAGTAAGCATAAGATTAATTACATAATCTGCAGCACAGTTCCATTTATGAAAGTTACGGTCACCTACACGACACATATGCATAAATGCTACATGCCAAGTTTCATGAGCCAGTAAGAAGATTAACTGTTCATCATCTAAACC
>JAAGZM010000107.1 GCA_024206355.1 Gammaproteobacteria bacterium
GGAGTTATCAACTTGATATTAGTAACCTTGATGTACAAGTTTTACCTGAAGGTGAAACATTGACAGATAGCTTTACAGTGAACTCATTTGATGGCACTGGCAGTCAAGTTGTCGAAATCACTATTACGGGTATTAATGGTGAAGCTATTATTACAGGCACCTCAATTGCTGATACCAATGAAGATAGCACGACACAAATTACTGGCAGTTTGTTAATTGCAGATGAAGATAGTGGCGAAGCTATTTTTGTACAGCAAACTAACCTTCCAACGACATACGGTATTTTTAGTATAGATACTACAGGTAACTGGACATACACCCTAGATAACACAAATGCATATATTCAGGCGTTAGCGAGTAACGAAACGGTGACAGATATTATTACTGTTGCCTCTGCTGATGGTACGGAGAAAGAAATTACCATCACTATCACTGGTGTTAATGATACTGCCACTATAACAGGCACCTCAACGGGTGATATTAATGAAGATGATGTTACTGCGATAACGGGAAGCTTGGCTGTTGATGATGAAGATAGCGGCGAAGCTATTTTTGAGGCACAAACTGGTGTTGTTGGAGACTACGGTACTTTTAATATTGATAGTCAAGGTGTCTGGACGTTTGACTTAGATATTGAAAATTCCTTAGTACAACAAATGTCTTCAACAGAGCAAGTAACCGATAGCTTTACGGTCATGTCAATTGATGGCACAGACTCACAAGTAGTTATTGTAACTATAAATGGGGCTAACGATGCACCTAATGCTGAGCATGATGAGATAATATTAGACTTCAATACTGAGGGTCTATATATCATTGACGTGCTTGCCAATGATAGTGATATTGATGGCGATACCTTAACGCTTATTGGCGCAAGTGCTGATATTGGCAGTGTTACTATTGAAGATAATAAATTAGTTTATCAGCAGCATACCTCTATTCAAGGAACTATTCAGCTATCGTACACCGTTAAGGATGATTCAGAACAAGCAAATAGCACATCCCAAGGCACGGTTGAACTTATTATTAACAGTGATGTTGATACTGAAGCTTTATTACCCGTGATAACCCTACCTGCTGATATTGATATTAATGCCGACGCATTATTTACTAAAGTAGATTTAGGTGTTGCCACTGCGGTTGATAAAGATGGGGAGTTCTTACCCGTGTTATTAGTTGACGGGATCACTTTGTTCAAGCCTGGTAACAACGTAGCCTATTGGAAAGCTATTGATGAAGATGGTTTTGAGCAGATAGCACTACAAAATGTTATAGTTCATCCACTCATTTCAATCAGTAATGATAAACAAGCGGTTGAAGGTAACGATATTGTTGTTGGCGTGCATTTAAATGGTGTAGCGCCTAACTACCCGATCACTATCCCCTATCAAGTAAGCGGTTCGGTTGATAGTAATGATCATAGCTTAATCTCAGGTGAGCTTGTTATTACAGAAGGGTTAGTTGGTTACATTGAGCTGAGCGTATATGAGGATGATCTTAATGAAAACGAAGAAACGTTAACCATTACCTTAGATAGTTCGCTTAACTTGGGTGCTCGATCGAGCTTTAATTTGTCTATTGTTGAAGATAATATTGCTCCTCAAGTAGATATTACTGTTATGCAAGGCAGCGAAAATCGTTTGTTGATTGAACGTGATCAACAAACGGTTACTGTACAAGCCTTTGTCACTGATGGTAATAATGCAGATACTCACAGTTATCTGTGGTCTTTTGATGATGATTTGATTGCAGATGTTGATAGCAAAGAAGATAGTTTTACGTTTGAAACAACGGATCTAACACTTGGCACTAAGAAATTAACTTTGACGGTAACGGATAATGGTGACTTATCAACGACAGTTGACGTTTATTTGGAGGTGGTTGAGGAACTGCCGACGTTGACAGACGTTGATACTGATGGCGATTTAATTCCTGATAATCAAGAAGGTTTTGGTGATACTGATGCTGATGGTATTCCAGATTATCTTGATGTACCAACTGCGTGTAATATTATGCCAGAGCAAACCTATGAAACAGATCGTTTCCTTGTTGAAGGTGAATTAGGAGTCTGTTTACGTAAAGGTGTTACGGTTAATGGAAATACTTATAATTCTATTACATTAGAAACTTCTGACCTTTTAGTAGATGAAGTAGCGGTTAATGTTGGCGGGATTTTTGACTTTATTGCTTATGGTTTACCAACAGTAGGTCAATCTTACAATATTGTCTTACCACAAATAATGCCTATTCCAGAAAATGCACTTTATCGTAAATATACTGAGCAACAAGGATGGTTTGATTTTATTATTGATGATAATAACTACTACTCATCAAGTAAAGGTGAATCAGGATATTGTCCTTCTCCACTAGATGATAGTTGGGTGAAAGGACTGACTAGTGGGCATTGGTGTGTACAACTTACCATTGAAGATGGTGGACTAAATGATAATGACGGCTTAGCTAATGGTACTATTGCTGATCCAGGTGGTGTTGCTGTTGCTATAAGTACTAATAATGCGCCTACCTTAAATGATGCAGAGCAGATTGAAATGGCGTGGAACACAGTACAAGAGATTGACGTACTGCAAAATGCTACTGATGTTGATGGTGATTTACTCACTATTGTGGCAGAAAGTGTTAGCGTGAACTTTGGTGAAGTTAGTATTGATGGTGATATGTTAACTTATACGCCTGCAACTAACTTTTTGGGTGTCGCTACTATTTATTATGGTGTGAGTGATGGTGTAGGCACTGCTTATGCAACTGTTAGCGTTAATGTTGTCAATAATCAATTACCTGAAGCATATAATGATACGGTTAGTACGGATAATCTTACCTCTGTGACTATTGATGTATTAAGTAATGATATAAATTTTGATGTTAATGACACGCTAACGGTTATTAGTGCTGTTGCTCAGTACGGCTCTGTTGTGATTAATACTGATAATACGTTAACGTACACACCTAAATCAGACTTTACAGGCATTGATATAATTAACTACACTATTGATGATGGTAATAACGGACAGTCAAGTGCACTGGTTGTTGTTAATGTAACTAAAAAAATATCAGTTGATTCAGGTGGTAGCATGGGGTATTTATCGTTATTATTTGGTGGACTATTATTAGTAGGACGTAAGCTTAAAATGAAAAAGATCAAAAAGTTTTTCCGTCAGCAGCAATAAGGCAAAGCACAGCTAAAAATGGTAACTTAACCTTAAGGTCATTTATATAGACATGGGTCAAGGCCGCGCTAGCATTACAGGAGACACCCTAAATGCTGAACAATATCACGCCACTGTTGTTCAGCTGTTTTTTTGTCTCTAATCCCATTTCTGGACTGCATCTCTATCAGTCTGTTTCTGCTCAATCCATTTTTCACAGCCATCTTCTCTAAATTCCTTTTTCCAGAAAGGTGCATCATTTTTTAAAAAGTCCATAATATATTCGCAACCATCAAATGCAGACTTTCGATGTACAGAAGAAGTTCCTACATAGACAATTCTTTCTCCTACCGATAATTTTCCAACACGATGCACGATAATAATAGAAGATAATGAAAATTTATTTTTTGCATCCTCGGCAATTGCTGATAATGCTTTTTCTGTCATTCCTGGATAATGTTCTAAACTCAGTGCAATAAGTTTTGATTGATCTTTTTGATCAACCTCCCGGACTAGTCCAGTGAAAGAACAAATTGCGCCAGCATTATTACCAGCGTTAAGTTTTAGTTGTTCAAATAACTCATTATTTGAAAAGTCTTCTTCCTGAACAGAAATCATTTTACTCACCCACCAGTAACCGGAGGAAAAAGTGCCAGCTCATCACCAGGTTTTAATTGATGACGTTGATCTGTCATTGACTGATTAACAGCAATCATGATTCTATGACCTTGTTCTATATATTCATTAAATGCACTGTAATTATCTGTCATAATCTTCAAAGCTTGCTGAACTGTGATGAAATTATCTTCTGGGAACTCAATACTGACTTCATCGATTTTCATTAGCTCTCGTAATCGAGCAAAAAACACTACTTTTAGCATTACTTTGTCCATGTTCCTGACTTGCCCCCTGATTTCTTTTCTAGACGGATTTCACCGATTACCATTCCTTTTTCTAGCGCTTTACACATATCGTAGATTGTTAATGCTGCAACACTTGCTCCCGTCAATGCCTCCATCTCAACACCGGTTCTTCCGGCCAATTTACATAGACATCGGATATCAATTTTTGAATTCACTTCATCAATATTAAAGTCAATGACCACTGATGAGAGCTGTAAAGGATGACATAGAGGTATCAAATCAGAACAACGTTTTGTCGCCTGTATTCCCGCAATTCGTGCAACCGACAATACATCACCTTTGGCAATGCCTTGATTGATAACTTGCGATAATGTTTGTGCTTGCATTGAGATCGTACTTGTCGCCACAGCTTGACGTTGGGTTATCTCTTTATTGGTGATATCCACCATTCTTGCTGCGCCATTTTCATCGAGATGAGTCAAACTGGACATTGTTTTTAAATCCTAAATAATTAGCCAAA
>JAAGZM010000108.1 GCA_024206355.1 Gammaproteobacteria bacterium
AGTAAGCATAAGATTAATTACATAATCTGCAGCACAGTTCCATTTATGAAAGTTACGGTCACCTACACGACACATATGCATAAATGCTACATGCCAAGTTTCATGAGCCAGTAAGAAGATTAACTGTTCATCATCTAAACCCTCTACAAATACTGGATCAAACTTAATTGATAGACCATCTGTACATGCAGTACCTACACCATCTTCTACGATAGTTTCTAAGGATAGTACTAGAGTTGAAAGGAATGCTTCTGTACCTTTTAGCATTAGTTTAATCTTGGCTTTACTTATTCTATCTAAAGTTTTTTGATGTAAGTCTGACATGTTATTCTCCTAACAAAGCGTCTATTTCTAAAAAGTTATCATCGGTTTTAATTAAGTTATTTGTTAAAGATGCTAGTGTGACTAGTTTACTTTTTACTCCCCCTTTCATTAACGCCTCGGATAATTGAACAAAAGGGTCTCCTTCATATTTACAAGTTATTATTTTATTTTTAAGGTCGTATTTGCAGTATTTTCGCAGACCAATCCATATGCTATCTTCTTCTAAATTATATGATGTAATTACATATTCATTTATTTCTTGAATTTTACCTACCCAACCATCAGGTTTTGTTTTCCATACATCTCCTAATTTAATAATAGGTTCAGGTTCTTCTTCTATAACTTCTTCTTTTACTTTTAATAATTCTATTAATTTATTTCTTAAATCATTAAACATGAGTATTTCCTTAAAAAAAAAAAAATGGGGAACCCAAAGGCTCCCCATATTTGTATATTACTATTGTATTAGTTTATAACCACTCTTTGGCATTAGCTAATAACCATTCACGTACTTCTGGTACTGTAACAATTTTCTTATCATTATGTTGGTAGATACGTCTGATAGTACATAACTGAAACTCTGCAGGTAAACGTTCAATGTAAGCCATAACTTTACTGGCATTATCTACGTTAACATGGTCTGCAAGCATACCAACTGTTGCATATCTTGATCCAGCATCTGCAGGTACTAAAGCATTAGCTGGGTCTTTCATAATATCTTCAAAGCTAACTAACTGTTCTGATAACTCACAGAATGCTTTGAACTCACGTGCAACACCTCCACTAATAGTACCAGCTAGCAATGCTAACTTTGAACCATCAATTTTAGCCATTGGTTTGATTAAGCGAGAACAGAACTCCCAAG
>JAAGZM010000760.1 GCA_024206355.1 Gammaproteobacteria bacterium
AACAACCATTACTTTGTCTGGCAGTGGAACCGATTCTGACGGCACCATTTCAAGTTACAGTTGGGAACAAACAACTGGAACTACTGTATCGCTAAATAATGCTGATTCAGCCACAGCAACATTTGACGCGCCCGTTACCACAGAGCAATTAACCCTAACTTTTGAATTAGCCGTAACCGATGATGATGGTGCAACCAATACTGATACCATTATAATCGATATTATGCCGGTAATTACTGGCTTGGTTGTGGATGATCTGCTAATTAATGCTACTGTAAAATTACTCACCTTTCCAAATCAAGAATTTATTGTAGAAACCCAGACTGATAGCGATGGTCGCTATAGCTTTCAGCAAGCACCATTACCAGAATATATAATCATTCAAGTTACGGGAGGCACGCTCAATGGTGAAGAGTTTTCAGGCACCTTAACAGGCTTATGTCTGCTTAGCGAACGTTTGTCTTGTCATATCACACCTATATCAACTTTAATTATGAGTTATGCAGAGCAAGAGGGTATTCTGGGAGGTGGAGATAAAGCAGCTTGGGTAGTGCAATTAGGCAGTGCCTTAAATGCAGATCTAACAACCGATCCATTTATTGATGAAAGTAATACAGATGCTAATATTGAGAATATAAGGGATTTTCTAGAAAATGGAGTGAAGTTGGACGCATGGGTGGAGACAGTGCTGGATTTTGTTAAAATCGGCACGGCCACTGAAGTTATTAAAGACTTTTTTCCCGATGCTAATATACCTCCAGTAGTCACAGCAGCTACTTTTACAGTAGATGAAAACAGTGCCGATGGCACAGCTGTTGGCACAGTCGTAGCTACTGATCTCGATGGGGATTCATTAGAATGGGAAATCATTGCAGGCAATACCGGTTCATCTTTTGCTATCGACAGCGATGGACTAATTACAGTTGCTGATTATGCACAACTGGATTATGAAACTACCTCAAGTTACAGCCTAACGGTTTCAGTCAGTGACGGCACAAACACAGGCACAGGTATTATTACCGTTAATCTGAACGACCTTAATGACAATAACCCAGTAGTCACTGCAGCGACGTTTGCAGTAGATGAAAACGCTGCCAATACCGCAACTGTTGGCACAGTCGTAGCTGCTGATGCCGATGCAAATACTACATTCTCAGCATGGACAATCACTGCAGGCAATACCGATGACGCTTTTGCTATTGACAGCGCCAGTGGAGTAATTACAGTTAATGATGGAACACAACTGGATTTTGAAACTATTCCCAGTTACACCCTAACGGTTCAAGTCAGTGACGGCACATTAACAGGTACAGGCACTATTACCGTTGATCTGATTGATCTCACAGACTTAACAATAAGTGATGCCTCCGTCACAGAAGGTGGTAGCG
>JAAGZM010000761.1 GCA_024206355.1 Gammaproteobacteria bacterium
CCATCACTCACATCATTGTTATTATATGAATCACAGTTAGGACCTACAGAAGAGAAAGGGTTACCACAGTTAACAGTGTTAATCGCAACTTCTTGACCATCTGGAGCAATCGCTACATTTACGCCATCAACAAAAAAAGCAAACACATCGTTAAAACTTGAGTTTACATATTCATTGTATTCTTCAGAAGCAAAAACAAAATTAAAGAATAAATCACCACCGTCAGAAACAAAATCAAACTCAAGTACAGCAGCATCATTAGTATTAAAGCCACTTAACGCTGTTAAGTCAGAATCACCAGGTGAACTAACATTTACAGTTTTACTGTCAGAAGTATTAGGTCCCTGAGCATCAAAAGCGCTACCCGTTGTTAATAAAATACCAGATTCAATACCAATGCCACTTGCAATACCATCAGAGAAAAAACCAGACTGGTTAGCACTACCTTGGTAATTAATACTTCCCGCATCTACGGTAATACCACTACCAGTGATTTGATCAACTAATGCAGCACCGTCTGTAGTTGTACTATCAACAACAAGCGCTTGAGCAGAAGCAGTTGTTAGCGTTAAGATGGCAGCAGCCAATATAGACTTAGTCATTTTTCAATCCTTATTTATATTTATATTGTATTTAATTACTATTTTCAATAAAAAATAGCAAAAATCAAGCCAACAAAAAAAACAATAAAAAATACAACAACTTACAAAGAAAACAAAAATAAAAAAAGCACTTGATGTAAAAAATACTGACACTCGATTCCGCAGTTTTTCACTGTTGACAAAAATAGATCATGCAGCCATTGCATGATACTTCAATGTTTCACTTTCTTCTTGACGACCAAGTGGACGTTCAGCCATGTGTTTACTTGATTTCCTATTTGGCAGGCAACTTATTAAGGCTTCGCTTAACTCATTTTGTGCTTTTTGTTGATCATCAGCGTTAACAACCTCTTGGATTGTCTCAATTAAACTCTCTACTTTTAAGCGTTCTATCAGGCAACCAACGGGCATTCCGGGTTGTTTGTTTTTAAGTCGACTCGATTGCTCTGGGTGAAATAATAATAAATGGTCGCACAACAGGCTCAAGATCAAGCCACGCTCTGATCCTTCACTGCCTTGTTGTTTGCTTAATTTATTCCAGCCACAGTGCGTTTTCCAATCTTGAATAAAAACTTCGATTAACCACCTTAAAGTGTACAGTCTTGCAATGTCATCGTGACGCCATGACAAATGAGTTGCCACTAAGTACCTATATTCAGTTTCATTTTCATACTTCAATGCAACAACAAATCGACGTTTTCCATGTGCCTTTACGTGTAATCTCGCCGCTAGCATTGTGACTTCTTGTTCTTTCCCTCCTCTGATCATCAATTTACTTTTGACGCCAGCTTGGCGGGAAAAATAACGAGCCAGTGAGGTCTTACTATTCTTACTCGCTATGCATTGGTTTGCACGTAATTGACTTACAATTTGCGCACCGCCTGTGATAGCTGAAGCTGTATCCATAAAGTGCCCCGTACCATACAGAGCATCAGCTAAAACACCTTTGATATTAAAGTCAGGAAATGCATCAACAAACGCTTGCAACATTGATAATGCTAAATCTTGTTTTCGAGGGTACTCAGCGTGATTCGGTTGTGGGGCTTTAGGGCGATCTTTTGCTTTTACCCCTTTCATTTTTAATTTATTGTCATTTTTTCGCCACAAGCTTAAAACAGGGTCAGGAACGTAAAATCGAAAATCGATGGGAAAGGTCACTTTATCAGTCACCAGCACCATAAAAACAAGCTCTTGGCCATTAAAATAGCCGCCAGTCGCTTTATCCTTCACTTTATGAGCATTGGGTATTTTGACGGTTGTCTTAGTTCGTTGTTTATCAGTATCATCAAACATAAGTGAACCATGACTGAGCTCATAATGACTGAAGATGTTTTTAACACTGGCTTGTAAAAGTAAATGCCAGCTTATTTTTGCAGATTTAAATATCCAACGAAGACTGCTGGCCTTATTTTTCCCCAAACTTCGACGTTCAAATGCGTCCCAATTAAGCACTTCAGTCATAATGATCC
>JAAGZM010000762.1 GCA_024206355.1 Gammaproteobacteria bacterium
CAGTTGACCGGCTCTGACTTATGGTTATTTATTTCAAAACAGCAACTTACAGAAGGATTAGTATTCACCCATTGAGTGAGTTTACCTACACATTTGATTGCACGTTTTTTAGACTTATTGACTTGACGGCAAAAGCCTTACATAGAATGACTATGAACGGCTTTGTAGTCGGCGCCACTAAGCCTAAAAAACACACACTCAAACGCGTCCAACTGAGGATTCTAGGATAATAAATGCAACCGGTTAAAAGAGTCTTCGTTATAAATGGAGGAATACACTAGATGTCAGTTTGGTCACTGTATTTGATCCAGTGTAATAATGGCTCCCTCTATACTGGTATCACAACGGATGTAGAGCGACGCTTCAAAGAGCATCAATCTAGCAGCCCTAAATCAGCAAAATATCTTCGTGGCAAAGGACCTTTAACATTAGTATTTAGAGAAGAAATTGGTAATCGTTCAGAGGCAAGTATTGCAGAAGCGATAGTCAAAAAACTTTCTCGTACGGAAAAAGATAATTTGATTAAAGGAACTTTTTTGTTGCAAGCAATACTTTAACTTAGAATATTCAGTTGAATCAGGAAAGTCTGGTAGTGCCTGCCCATCAGCTACAAGAGTGAGAGAACAAGGATGCGAAAATTCAGGTCAAGTATTTTTTCAAGAAAGCTATTCCAGAGATTGACCTTGTGGTTATTGTTTTCAATACTAACGTTTACCCTGTCAGCAAACCATGGGGTGATCTTGCAATATCATCATATTTCTTCATCGACTCCAGTTGCGACAAGTTTATCTCCTGAAATTTTTAAACTACACCTTGACACTTTAGAGGAAGGGGGATTTACAGTAATGGCTCTGCCAGAGTTAATATCCAGAATTAGAGCGAATGAACCTGTTAAAGACAAAACGGTTGCGATTACTTTTGATGATGGTTATAAATCTGTCTATGACACAGCCTACCCGATGCTTAAGCAGCGTGGTTGGCCATTTACTGTGTTTGTTGTGCCACAAGCAATTGAGGAAAAACAAACCCATGTGATGAGCTGGCAACAACTGCAAGAGTTAAGTGAAGATGGGGTAACAATTGCAAATCACAGTTATTCCCATCAACATTTGCTACGTAAGAAAGAAGGAGAAACAGTCAAAGCCTGGCAACAAAGAGTGCTTGATGATATTCAAAAAGCTGAGCAAATAATTCAACAACACACAGGGAAGAAGTTAAAGCTTTTTGCTTGGCCTTATGGTGAATATTCAACCGCTTTGTCAGAATCTCTAGAAAATAGAGGTTTCATTGCAGTTGCCCAATACTCCGGTGCAATAAATAAGGATTCCGATTTTCTTGCTTTACCTCGATTCACCTTTAATAAGGCTTACGGTGATATTGAAGATTTTATTCTCAAAGCAGGTAGTTTGCCATTTGTTGTTAAGCGGGTAATTCCTGA
>JAAGZM010000763.1 GCA_024206355.1 Gammaproteobacteria bacterium
AATTTGTTTCAGTGGTGACTTGTGAAATTGTCTGTTAACTCAGGTTTGAGCTAAGTAGTTGATTTTATTGGCGCGCCCGGAGCGATTCGAACGCCCGACCACCTGGTTCGAAGCCAGGTACTCTATCCAGCTGAGCTACGGGCGCTGAATGAAATGGCATTCTCACATTTCTTTCGAAAACTATCAAGAGAGATGGGTGAGAAATTAGCATTTATTTTCTGTTTCTCATTCCTTTGTATCTACAGTAAACTAACCAACTAATAATTATGTTTTGGATCATCACAAATGTTGAAATTAATTACTGGAGCGGAAGTTTTTTCGCCAAACTATTTAGGTAAAAAAGATGTATTGATTGCCGATGGTCGTATTATGGCGATTGAGGATGAGATTAGTCCGACGTCTGTCTATCAATCTTGCCAGGTAATCGATGCCACTGGATTAAAGTTAGTCCCAGGCTTTGTTGATTCTTTGGTTCATATTACCGGTGGCGGTGGCGAAGGGGGCTTTCATACTCGTACACCACAAATACAACTGACTGATGCTACGCTTAATGGTATTACCACAATGGTGGGTGTTTTAGGTACTGATGCAACGACACGTAGCTTGCCAGATCTACTTGCAAAGGCGAGAGCGCTAACGTTTGAAGGTATTAGCTGTTATTGCCATACAGGCTCTTATCAGGTTCCTGTTTGTACTGTTACAGGTTCTGTTCGTGATGATATCATTCTTATTCCTGATTTTATTGGAGTGGGGGAGATTGCAATAGCGGATCACCGTTCTTCTTTCCCTACTATTGAAGAATTAAGTCGCATTGCTGCAGACGCAAGAGTAGGTGGCATGCTGAGTAGCAAGAAAGGCATTGTCAGCATTCATATGGGCGATAGTACTGATCATCTAGACTTGCTAGAGAAAATCATCAAGGCAACTGATTTGCCTATTAACCAATTTTATCCAACTCATATTAACCGAAATATTGGATTGATGAATGCTGGTAAGCAATGGGCAATGGACGGTGGATATATTGATTTAACCACGAGCACCACTGAGATGGATTTAGCTAATGGCGAGCCAAGATGTTGTGAAGCACTGGCAGAACTCCTTGATGATGGTGTTGATATTAAACAAATCAGCTTTTCATCCGATGGACATGCTAGTTTGCCAATATTTGATAATGAAGGAAATTTAGTAGGCTTAAAAGTTGGCTCTGAAGCAAGCTTATTTAACGAAGTTCGTGATGCCATTCAACAATTTGACATCCCTCTTGAAACAGCAATTAAAGTAATTACATCAAGCCCAGCAGATATTTTAGGGCTGAAAGATAAAGGTCGCATAGAAGTTTCAGCCGATGCTGATTTAGTTCTATTAGAACCACAGTCACTTGCTATCCATACGGTCATCGCCAAAGGTCAAGTTATGGTTGAAAGTGGTAGTGCTGTTGTAAAGGGAACCTTCGAATAATGATTAACCATGCTATTTATAATCGTCCTCTAGATAGTATAGTACCTGAAAATTTCAAAAAAATACTTTTTGGTATGGGATGCTTTTGGGGAGTTGAACGATGTTTTTGGCAACTTAAAGGTGTCTATTTAACGGCTGCTGGCTACGCAGGTGGTACTACACACGATCCAAAATATCATGATATCTGTACAGGCAATACTGGACATGCTGAAGTTGTAGAAGTTATCTATGATCCAAAAGTTATTTCAACAAGAGAGTTAATAGAAGTTTTCTGGGAAAAGCATGATCCAACTCAAGGAATGCGACAGGGTAATGATTTGGGTACTCAATATCGTTCCGTGATTGTTAGTTACTCAGATGAACAGCACCAAATAGCTACTGAGACAAAAGAGATTTTTCAGCAGCATCTAACCAATAAAGGTTTTTCTGCAATCTCCACTGAAATACTTGATGAGACAACCTTTTATCTAGCTGAAGAAGACCATCAACAATATTTGCACAAAAACCCTCAAGGATATTGTGGGCTTGCAGGAACGGGGATCTGTTTCTAAGCCTCGGCGACTATCGTTGCCCTGATGGGTCCGGGATGACCTTCTATCGTTAAATTTGGATCATCCGGATCAAGATAGTTCTGCAAAGAATGAAAATGCATCCAGTCTGTTGCTCTTTGCTCTTCAGTAGTAGTACGACTACAATCAATCATCCGAACATTTTTCAGACCACAACGTTTCATCCAATGAGTTAATGCCTCTATCGAAGGCAAAAACCAAACATTTCTCATTTGAGCATAACGCCTATCAGGAAGAAAAACAGTATCTTTATCGCCTTCTACAACCAAGGTTTCAAGAACCATTTCACCACCTGGTCGCAGTAGGCTATTAAGTTGTTGGATGTGCTCGATAGGTGAGCGCCGGTGATATAGAACACCCATTGAGAAAACGGTATCAAACAGAGGCATATCCGTAGGCATAGCCTCAATACCTAGAGGCAACAAATGCACCGGCATCTTTCCAAAGAAATGTTTAATTGCACGAAATTGACTCAGGAATTTTTGAGAAGGATCAATACCAATACTTAACTTCGCTCCAGCACCTTGCATCCGAAAAAGGTGATAACCATTACCACAGCCCACATCTAAAATAGTACGATTGCTAAGATCGGCAATATGAGGCTGAATTCGCTCCCACTTCCAATCTGAACGCCATTCTGTATTAATATCAAGCCCATGGATATGAAATGGCCCTTTGCGCCAAGGATGTAATAGCATCAATTGCTCAGTCAACAACTCTGATTGTTCAAGAGTTAAGTTAGAGTCATCACCAACCCCAACTTTGTTCACAAGATCAATATTACTGGGGTCAATGTGAATTAACTCATCAAGCATCTTATGCCATTGAGTG
>JAAGZM010000764.1 GCA_024206355.1 Gammaproteobacteria bacterium
CCATTGCCTTTAACGTGCCTTCGACGCCTTCAATCAGCGTCAACGTCTTGGTGAACGATATCTTATCGCGCATCGCTTCGTGCGTTAAATGCTTAACAGCTGCATTACGCACTTTCATTGCAGCTTTTTCTTTCTCTATATTCACTTACGCGCTGTAGGTCGTCGCCTACACTCTGTAGGTTGTGTCCTACACGCTGTAGGATAATGATCGGGTGGTATTTCGGATTTCCAGGTCATGATTCATCCTCTGTTGGCTGTGAACACTTGCAAGCCACTACACTGACAGACCACGTTTTATCAAAGCGTGGGGTGAAATTGCATCCATTAGCAATCCAAAGCTCAAAGATATTGATGTGTTCTCTAGGGAGGGTGCGTAGTAAGTGCATTGCGCCAACAATTTCACCGCACTGACAGGTTGCTATATAACCAGTTGGTTTCCGTTTAGCAATCACGATCATTCTCTGTTGCGCCTATCGTTGGGGGCGACACTACACCATATTGTGCTGATGGTTCGTCACCAGGCGCCGGCGTTTTGCCACTATATAACAGGCAATTAAGACAGCTGCGATAGAAAGAAATATCCTTTTCCAAGTCCTTTATTCGGGTATCTCTGCTTTCTATCTCAGCAGCTAGTACCTCATGTAAGGACACTAGCGCATAAGAGGCCTCAATCTCGGCGAGTTTGAATGCTTGATATAGGTCTTCTTTTCTGAAATCACTCATGATTCATTCCCTTTTGATTTGAAAAGCTCTATATTGAAAGCGGCTTTGAATAAAGTAACCGACGCATAGATAGGCCAAATAAGAGGCACCAATACAACTACCATAACCGACTTACCAAAATCCGGTTCTGCAAGTGCGGCTTTTAGATCACCCCTAAACCAATTAATAAAAAGCAACATGTTTACCAAAACACCTAAGATGTAAAACATAAATATATAGTAAGCACTCATGATTCACTCCATATCTTAGGGAAGTCCTCAACAAGTGCACCACAAGAATCCCCTTCTATTTCTTTCTGGAGTAACGCAAGGGCACGCCACGCTACTTTGGCTGTATGTCTTTGTCCATCTTGATCCCATGTACCGCGCTCCATAAAGTGACGCATAAGAGCATCAGATTCATCTCCTGATTTACTGCGATCCCAGTGCAAATGTTTATTGGGATTATGTTGATCATTCCCTGCTTTGGATAAAGC
>JAAGZM010000765.1 GCA_024206355.1 Gammaproteobacteria bacterium
GAAACTCTATGGATTCGTGTTAAGTGCTACAGGAGGAACCCAACTGTGATTACTGCCTACGAAGATAAACACGTGCGCGTTGTGTTTGAAGAAACTAAATTTGGGTGGTTCATGCATGTAGATATACTGAAGTGGAGTCAGCACATATTCTTGAATACGTTGTTGGTGTTTGAGGCCATCAAAGCTAAACTGCGTAAACTAGGAGTCACGGTTATCCAATCCTCTATTCCACCAAAAGATAAAAAGAATGAAAAGTTCGCACAGATGTATGGTTTTGAACCCACGGGCAACGCATTACAAATGACTAACGGAAGCCAAAACAGAATATGGATATTTAATTTGGAGGATATATAATGGGGACTGGTGCCGAATTAGCAATTGTTAGTTTAGTAATGGGAGCGTATGCTGCTAAGAAGAATCAGGTTGCTTCTGATTATGCTGCTGACGCTGCTGAACACAGAGAAAAATTAGAACAAAAGAGAGCTGAGATTAGTACTGCACGTGAGCGCACTAAACAAGTGCGCCA
>JAAGZM010000766.1 GCA_024206355.1 Gammaproteobacteria bacterium
AACTTGAAAGCCATTATTCACTAATGATGGATATATATTCTCCCACATTTTGGTACTACCAAAACCGTGGTGAAGCAAAAAAATTGGTTCACCTTCACCATGTTTTTCTAGGTAAAGACTGAGCCCATTGGAATCTTTTATTTCCATGTAAATATCTCGATAAATAGTCTTATCAACAAACCGTAATTAAATTTTCTTACATAGCCCCTTTAACATTTGATGACGATAAACTTAATCGTCATCCTCATCGTCATCATCATCTGCGAAAGGGTCTTCATCCTGAATGACTGGTGTATCGTTGCAGTTACCCCATTCAGACCATGAACCTGGGTAACATTTGATATTTTCATAACCAACTTGCTTCAACATGATATAGGTATGGGAAGAACGATGACAGGTTTGGCAGTATGCTATAATTTCTTTGTCTTTAGTGATTCGACGATCTTTTAGCATTTCCAATATTTTATCATCTGATTTCATTCTGCCATGACGACCTGGATCTTTATTCAACTTCCAATCAATATTAATAGCACCAGGAATGTGTCCACTACGCATAGCAAGTGGCTGTAAACCCGTAAATTCATCATGAGCACGAGAATCG
>JAAGZM010000767.1 GCA_024206355.1 Gammaproteobacteria bacterium
AACATCTTGTGATAAAAAAATCGAGATGTAGGAGATATGGAGGAATAACAATGGCAGAATTACAACTATATACATACATTGCCGTATTCGGTTCTTTCTCCATGTACTTCGGTATTGTCTGGTTGGCAAGGGCAAAGACAACGAATGATTTCTATATAGCGGATGGCGGTTTCATCCCCATTCAAGATGGAATGCATACCGGTGCAGAGTGGAAGAGTGCATCGTTATTTATCTCAATGACCGGTATGATCGTCTTTTCTGGTTACGGTGGTTCAGTATTCCTTATGGGTTGGACTGGTGGTTATATAATACTTACCATGATTCTTACTCCTTATATGCACAAATATGGTAAATTTACGATTCTAGAGTTTTTCTTTGATAGATACTACTCAAAGACAGCCAGAATTGTTGCATTAGTTTGTCTTATGATTGCTTCTTTGACCTGTGTCATGCTGATGAATCAAGAGTTATTTTATATAGCATTATATGGACGTAGGTAAAAATGTTATTAATTTTGTTTGCAATATTCTCAGTACTTATTACTATTCGACATTTTGCAACTAACATGGCCTGTATACGTAAGCTCAAAAATTTTTCGCCTACCCCACAAAGACCAAAGCTACCTCTAGACTAAAGTTTAATAGAGACCTTCATAAAAGGTTGCTAATCTGGTCATAGCTATCGATATCGATATTGGTAGAGGTGTGACTCTATTGTAACCAATAGTATGTCCAAAAATAGGTATCAATAAACCTATTGTGATAAAAATATAAATTCCGGGAGGATACTGTGGAAAGTAATAATTCCTATTGGCGTGAAAATCTTCGTTTAATATTCATCTGCTTAACAATATGGTTTGTCGTTTCATATGGGTTTGGCCTGTTATTAGTTGAACAGTTAAACAGTATACAGCTAGGCGGCTATAAGCTCGGCTTTTGGTTTGCACAACAAGGCTCTATATACACATTTGTTGGATTAATTTTCTGGTATTCCTCACAAATGAACAAGCTTGATAAAAAATTCGATGTGGAGGAGTAACAATGGAAGAATTACAACTATATACATACATAGCCGTATTCGGTTCTTTCGCCATGTACTTCGGTATAGCCTGGTGGGCAAGAGCAAAGACAACGAGTGATTTCTATGTAGCAGGTGGCGGTATCAGCCCCATTCAAAATGGAATGGCAATCGGTGCAGATTGGATGAGTGCAGCGTCATTTATCTCAATGGCCGGTATGATCGCCTTTTTGGGTTACGGTGGTTCAGTATTTCTTATGGGTTGGACTGGTGGTTATGTAATACTTGCTATGCTTCTTGCTCCTTATATGCGCAAACATGGTAAATTTACGGTTCCAGAGTTTATCTTTGACAGATACTATTCAAAGACAGCCAGAATTGTTGCAGTAGTTTGTCTTATTATTGCTTCTTTGACCTATATCATCGGTCAAATGAAAGGTGTTGGTGTTGCATTCTCTCGCTTCCTTGAAATTGATTATGCCTTGGGTCTTGGAGTAGGAATGTTTGTAGTGTGGGTTTACGCCGTATTGGGTGGTATGAAAGGAATTACCTATACTCAAATCGCACAATACTGTGTACTAATTTTTGCATACACTATTCCTGCAATATTTATCTCACTTCAGCTGACAGGCAACCCAATTCCACAACTTGGACTAGGTAGTACTTTAGCAGATGGTAGTGGTCTGTACTTACTCGATAAACTTGATTTAGTGGTTACTGAGCTTGGATTTAAGGAATATACGACTTCAAGTTTAGGTAATAGCGTTAATATGTTTGCTTATACCTTGTCTCTGATGATTGGTACGGCAGGCTTACCACACGTCATTATGCGTTTCTTTACTGTACCAACGGTAAAAGATGCTCGTTCATCAGCTGGTTGGGCGTTAATTTTCATAGCATTACTTTATACCGTTGCACCTGCAGTTGGAGCAATGGCTCGTCTAAATCTGATGAATACTATTGAACCGGCAGCTGGTCAAAACCTTGTATATGCAGAGCGTCCACAGTGGTTCAAAGACTGGGAAAAAACTGGCTTATTGAAGTTTGATGATAAAAACAGTGATGGCAAAATCCAATATGTTGCTGATGGTTCTGTAAATGAATTAAAAGTTGATAGAGATATCATGGTTTTAGCTAATCCGGCAATTGCTAATTTACCTAACTGGGTGATTGCGCTGGTTGCTGCTGGTGGACTTGCTGCTGCATTATCGACGGCAGCAGGCTTATTACTAGCAATATCATCTTCGGTATCCCATGATTTAATGAAAGGGGTGTTTGTGCCAGATCTGACGGAGAAAAACGAGCTCCTGGCAGGTCGAATTGTTATGACTATTTCTGTTCTCTTAGCTGGTTATCTTGGTTTAAATCCGCCTGGATTTGCCGCCGGGACGGTTGCTCTAGCCTTTGGCTTGGCAGCATCCTCAATATTCCCGGCTTTGATGATGGGTATTTTCTCCAAGAAAATAAGTGGTAAAGCTGCTGTTTTGGGCATGATCTCTGGTATTGGTATCACTATGCTATATGTATTCCAACATAAAGGAATTATGTTTATCCAAGGAACGTCTTTCTTGGGTGATATGAAACCTGATTGGTTCTTAGGTATTTCACCTAATGCCTTTGGTGTTGTTGGAGCGGTTGTTAACTTTGCAGTTGCATTTATTGTAACCAAAGTATCTGGAGAGGCTCCAGAGCATATACAACATTTGGTTGAGAACTTCCGTACTCCTAAGGGTGCTGGTGTTGCTCATCAACATTAATTAAGTAAATAATGTTTAATGAAGGCTCCTTTTTGGGGCCTTTTTTAATTGATTTTAAATGATGATTATTACAAAGAATGATATAACTAATATAGAGTAAAATTGTTTAGTCACTCAAGAAACCAAAATGGAAACTAAAATGAACAGACACACTAAAGTTGCTATTTTTGTAGCGCCGATATTAATTGTACTTGGCTATATAGGCTCTGATTTTTATATGGATCAAAAAGCTTCAGAAAAAAAAGTGTTTTCATTAAGCTTGGATGGTACTTGTGATGTTCTGGCGGAAAAATGTATCTTGAAATCAGGTGAGTTTGAAGTAAATGTTTTTGATAAGGATGGTATAACTACTGTCAATACAACGTTTCCCTTAGACAGTGCAACACTCTTTCTTGTGGACACAACAAACAACAGTACAACCT
>JAAGZM010000768.1 GCA_024206355.1 Gammaproteobacteria bacterium
GACACTCATCCAGATGAGGAAGCCTCTAATACTATCGATATGGAGTTCGAGGTAGGACTGCAAATTGCAAAAATGCTGGGGTACAACACCAATACAGAACATCTGCCTTGCGCTTGGGGCCACATGACCTCTGATGGTACAACCGCTAATTACGAAAGCCTCTGGAATGCTAGAGCTATCAGTTTTTACCCTTTAGCGATGAAAGCAGCAGCAAAAAAATTAAATCTAGATCTTTATGTTTCAGCATCTTCAGAAGAATTACTCAGTCAATGCAGCAGTTGGAATTGTCAAAATTTTAGTGTGGATGAAGTAATTGCTCTTCAAAAGTACAACTTTCAGCAGCTGGTTGATAAGAAAGGACTCCAAACCGCAAAAAATTTCTTCAAACAAGTTAATCAACATCGTGTAGAGCATATGGGAATGGCATCATTTTTTGCAGAACATTGGGACGCCAAGCAACCCATGCTACTGATACCTGCAACTGCTCATAGCTCATGGAAAAAGTCGATGCGGTTATTAGGGTTTGGAACAAGTCAAATCATTAAACTTGATGTTAATAATCGTATGCGCCTTGATACAGGCTCTTTGGAAAGAGTTTTAAATAATGCTGAACAGAAGAAAATCCCAATCATGGCAGTTGTTGGAACGTTAGGAACATCAGAATTTGGTAGTATCGATCCACTGGCTGAAATTGTACAACTGCGTAAATATTTTAGTAATAAAGGTTTAAATTTTTATTATCATATTGATGCTGCCTGGGGTGGATATCTAAGCAGTTTATTCCGCAATGAAGATGATAGTATTGTCAATTACAGTGAAATAAAAGAGCAGTTTCAATATTTCTCCCGCCAAAATATTTTTGATGCATTTAGTACCATCAATGAAGCAGATTCTGTTTCTGTAGATAATCAACATTTAGATTACCTACCTTTTTCAAATGGCGCCTTTATCAGTCGAAATCAGGAAGTTGTCAATATACTTTCACAGGACTGCACTTCTATTCTTACTGAAAATTTTACGAATACCCATTCACACTTAAAGCAGTTTGATGAATATATTTTAGAAGGTACAAAATCTGGAGCTAATGCAACAGCCTGTTGTGTAACTCACAAAATATTGCCGCTTAATAAAACTAATTTTGGCAAACTACTTAGCAATAGTATTCTTTCTACTGAATACTTTGTAGAACGAACTCAACAAATCATTGAAAATCTGAAACGGCAAGTAAATATCATTGTTCCAATGGAGCCTGATACTAATCTAGTATGCCTAGCAATAAACCCAATTAATAATCACTGCTTGACAAGAATGAATCGATTTTCGAAGAGGGTTTATGATCGAATGCAGAATATCCCTGAAGCGTTGATGCTAAATAAATTGCTATTTTGTTCTGATACTTCTTTGCTGCACAGTAACCTAGGTAATGAGGATGCTCAATATTTATTGGAAATGCTCGACATTAGAAATAATTCATTTGTGGTTAATATTGAAGATCCTAAAAAGCAGACAAACTCAATTCATGTACTAAGGCACACTTTGCTCAATCCATGGTTATTAACTAAAACAGATGGTTTTAATGCAATTGATCGCTATTGTGGTTATCTTGAAAAAATCATTTTAGAGGTTGTTAATAAAGAATCATCAAACACACTTATCAGAGTTGGTGCCCGCTAATTCCATCAATGCATCTAAATCAATAATTTCAACAAGTTTATCAGAAACACAGATAATTTCTTTCTTTTGAAATTGGCTGAATAATCGACTAACTGTTTCAATTGCTAAGCCTAAATAGTTACCAATATCACTACGTGTCATTGTCAGATTGAAAGATGTTGATGAAAAACCGCGTTGTTTAAAACGAAGTGACAAACTTAATAAGAATGCAGCCATTCTTTCTGCTGCATTTTTACGACTCAACAAAAGAAGTAATTCTTGATCATCCATAATTTCTTTACTCATAACTCTTAGCATTTGCTTGCGCAGGTTACGAATATCACCCGATAAATCTTCAAGTTTCTCAAAAGGCAATGCGCAGACTGCGCTAGTTTCCAAAGCTTTTACAAAGCTGGTATGACTTCCAGTACTTATCGCATCTAGACCTATAAGTTCTCCCGGAAAGAAAAAACCAGTAATATTAATAATTCCATCTTCAGACAATGTATAAGATTTGAAACTTCCTGAACTCACTGCAAATAACTGCTTAAAGTTATCGCCAGCCTGACTAAGAAACTTACCTTTTTGGATAGGTGTTCCGCGACTAACGATTGTATTCAGACGAGAGACTTCTTCTCTTGATAAAGAGTTTGGTAGACATAACTGACTAATGCTACAAGTTTCACAAGAAACTTTTTGTATTAGTATATCCATATTGTCCTTTTTGGATAAAAATTGACTCATTCACTGTTATCCATCACTGATTTTCCTGCATTCTATCTTAGATTTGTTGAAATGAAAATACATCTTAAGCTTTTGTAAGGTTATATTTTTACATATCATCGAAAATAGAATATATGAATTGATTATATTTATTAGACAGAGAAGGCCTAAAAAGAAAATTTATTGTTTTTTTACAATGGCTTGACAGGGTTATTAATAAGAATAGCATCGACGCGATAGCGAAATGGACTGCCAGCGTGTATAGCATCAAAAGGATAACAAGTTATTAGTGTCAGCAAACCTTTTTCTGGCTCTAGTATGAGATGTTCGCTTCTGGTATCGATGATATTAATCGCACTAATTTGATAGAAATGCTTGCGGTTATCTAAAGTTTCTAAGATTAAGACATCTGAGATAGCAGATTTTTCAAGGACACTAAAATGCGTATCTCGATGTGCGCTTATTATTGTATGACCACCACGTCCAGGTAGAGAGCTACCAGTAAGATGTCCAGGAGCAAAAGCCAGTGTTCGTCCTGAGCTCCCTTCCATAATGATAAAAGTCTGTTTCTGTTGCTTAAATTCTATACGAGCAAGAGGTTTTGTATCAGCCCAAGGCCATGGAGCAATAGCGTGTCCTTCTTTTACAGACTCCTCCCATGCTGCTTCTAATAGATATTGAGAGAAACTTGCTTTTGCACTTAGATAAATGCCATGACCGGTAACTGCTCCGCCAGTTAGTCCAATAATTGTCGACAACAATATGGCTTTTCTTGATGCTTTTAACATTGGTGAAACCATAATTATCATTTCATCGTTTTACGATTACTGAGTAACAACATCAGTATAGAAATCAGCAATAATAGGACACCAATCATCAACTGAAATTTCCATCCAGTGGCTGTGGACGGATATCCAAAGGTGGTCCCTGCTGGCAAGTGATTTGCTATAGACTTTGACTCTAGTTTTCGCTCATATGGCCGTGTTGAGATTTGTTCCACAGCAACGAGGCTTGTATAACGGCTGACTAAGTGATGCTCTAAAGCAAGGTCTATCACTTGTTGCTTAATTTGAGTTTCTTCAGGTGAAATTATCTGTAAATCTAATAACTCTGAAATTTTTGATCGAGCCCATAACACACCGATACCCGATGAGGCTTTTGTACGCTTATTATGAACACCAACAGGTATTGTTGCCTGCCATAATGTTTGCCCTTGTTGGCCATTAATATTTATCTCACCAGCAAGTTTATGACCTTTTACACGTAATCTTAATGGCTCGCCCAGATAAAGATCAGGGATTAGTGACGGAAACTGCTCAACCTCCATAGGCCAATCCACATGAATATTTTGCATCACTGGTTTTTCCAATTGCTCAAATAACAATCCCATCTTTTCAGCAACTTCATCCGGTTTACCAATGTAGGTAAATGTGCCTCGACCAAATTGAGCTGCTTTGCGCATAAAATAACTATTAGGGGCAGAGCCAATTCCAATCGTAAACAGTCGTGCAGAAGCAAGATCATTGTGAATGGCTGCAAACAACTCATCTTCATTAGAAACAGCTCCATCGGTCAAAAATACAATTTGCCTTACAAAACCCTCACTTGTTGATTCTGAAAGTGCACTTCTTAAGGCTGGTAACATTTCAGTTCCACCATCGGCCTCAAGTGCTCCTACAAATTTCTCAGCCATTGCAATATTATATTGATTAACATCTACTGGCCTATTAAAGAGACTGCGCGTTTGATGGTTAAAGGCAATAACATTGAACCGATCATCAGACGTTAACTTTTTCAGAGCTTGCTGAAGTGCACTAATAGCCTGCACCATAGAAGCTCCTTCCATTGAACCTGATTGATCAATGATCAAAGTCACCTCCCTTGGTAAAGGGTTGAAAGAAAGCATTTCTGGCGGAGTGATCATCAATAATAAGTAATCATCATTTCCTTCTTTTTCAGAAAACAATGCCACTCTGGGCTGAGCTGATTGTTCAGCTTTCCAACGAATCTCAAAGTCACGATTGCTGATCTGGTAATTTTGTAAGGCTATTAGGTATTTTCCTGTGGATTTTTTTTGTATAACAATATTATGATATGGTGACTCGATTGCCTTTAATGGGAGTCCTGCATCCAGTTCAACATCAATGCTAATACTATTTTTAACACCTGAATTAGCAGGTAATGTAGGCGTATAAATAACTTTTTCAGGATCAAGCCCCCAACCAGTTCCTTCAGCATTTGAAAATGTTTCTTTAAGTTCTGTATTCGTTTTTGGAAGGCTGCTAGGATGATATCTGGGTGTAATAGACGATGGAAATCGTAGTGAAAATTCACCCTGTTTAAAATGCACTTGTTGTTGATATTCAATCATTATTTCTACGGTTTCTCCAGGTGCAATATTGGCAACTTTTGTGGTAAAGATATTGGCACGCTTTTGCTCAAATAGGGCTGTCTTTTTACCCTGTCTCTTCGCCTGCTTATATATTTTCTTAGCCTCCGCTTTTTCTTTGATTTCGCCGATAATTCGTCGCTCACCGATCAGCATATCCATGTGGTCAACTGCACTATCTTCAGGTAGTGGAAAAACGTAGCTCGCCTCAACAAAATCCTCACTCGTATTCTCGAAAAACTGTTTCACTATTACACGAGCTACCAGCCCTGATATTGATAACTTTACCTGCGTATCCAAAAGAGGAAGTGTCTTAAAGTAACCCTCTTTATTCCTTATCAGAAGACTGCCCTGACTCACTTTAGATGGATTATTATACAATTCATCTGCCTGAATATACGGCTCAGTAACACTGAACAAAATAAAAAGAAAGAAAATTGAGATAATGCTCATCTTTATTATCTTCATGATTAATTTTCCTACTATTGTCACCATAACTAACCGAACCATCACTGTTTGCTCCTTAATCTGATGCTCACTATTAAACGCTTTTTATTAAACAATACGAACAAGACCAGTAGACGGTAACAATATGACTCTTAGAAGGTAAATTCTGGCAACAATATGGCAGGCACCGTAGAATCAAAGATATATACCATTTCTACCTCAGGATACATAATTCAGTTCTCAGCTAGGAAATTTGAACGAGGCACGACTTGCAGGAAATACCCAAATCACTCACTGCACTCAGGTTGTAGGTTCTGACTAGTCCTTTCCAAAAGTTGTAACACGATGCAAGTTTTCTAGCTGAGCACCAGAAGGGCAAGGCTAAAAACAACCATCTTTTTTGTTAAGCAATTTTCAATTAGAATGAAAGGGTATACCACCATTTTATGGAGCAAGTTGTGCTATTTAGAAGCCACTCAATAATTTTCTTAATCTTTTTAATGTCTCCGATCCAATACTTTGCAACGGAGAAACTATTCTATGAGCTCATTGAGACAACCGATCAACGGAAAATCACAACAGCATTTGATCGGGCACTTTCGGGTAATAATATTAAAAATCAACGAGAAGCTTTACTTGGTTTGGGAAGGATTGGCGATCATTCTAGTACCTTAAAAATTTCAGCCTTTCTCTACTCCAAGCAACCTGATATACGCGCCATGGCAGCTTTTGCACTAGGTATAGGTAATGACCCTAAATCGCATAGCTTATTAACCATGCGTTTGAAGACCGAGAAACACCCCGTTGTCATCACACGACTATTAGTAGCAATAGGTAACATTGGCGATCCTAAGGAAGCAATAGCTAGTATTTTGCCTTTCTTAAATCAACAAGATCCTGACATTGTTGCAGCCGCCTGTGATGGTCTAACTATGGCCTGGTCTTTTCATCGAGCTACTGTTTCTATTCCAAACTCTACTCAAATTAACAGGCTGTTAGAGCTCGTAAAGAGCCGAGATGTTGTCGCACAACACTGCCTTTATACATTATCTCGATTAAGGACGGATGTTGCTCTTTTTGATATAAATCAGCTTCAAGCAGTATCTAAAAATCTGACTTCTATCGAATCACAAGTTTTAGCTATCCGAATTATTGGAGCAATGAAAAATGGCATCTTCATAGAACAATTGAAACAATTAATTCAGGCCGATAATCCAATCAGAGTTAGAGCGGAAGCAGCAACAGCTATTGCTCTACTGGTTGAAAATAGTAATCAACAAGATCTAGACAAATTACTTCCATTGCTAAGACAATTAGCAGATGACCCAAGTAGCCTTGTTAAGGTCAACTTTATCAATAATCTAAAATTATCAACTGATAATAAACCAGTGATCACCACTGTTGAGCAAATGCTTAATGATAAGTCTCAATGGATTCGTCAAGCAGCGATAATGTCTCTATTTGTTGTTAAAGGCTTTGAAATGGGAGACATTTTCTTGAAACTAGTAAATGCTGTTGATTTCCAATCTCAACAACTAGCATTGAAAATAGTACGAAAATATGAAATGCCAGATAATCAAAAATATCTAGAAATCCTTACTCTCTCCAAACACAATGGTATAAAAAGTATTGCCAGTCGGTTGCTAAAAGATGAAGATGCGGATGCTGAAGAATTTGTACATCCCAAAGAAACTATTGCTGCTAGTGAAGCAATGAAACTTGCCGGCAAAAGGATGCAAATTATGACTTCTAAAGGAGCAATTACTATTCAATTGCTAACATCAACTCCCTACACCAGCACAAATTTTTATCAACTTGCCAAGTCAGGATATTATGATGGATTAACATTTCATCGAGTTATTGCTAATTTTGTTGCTCAAGGTGGTGATCAAGAAGGCACTGGACAGGGAGGTCCTGGATACTCAGTACGAGAAGAGCCATATCCTATTGAACCTAGAATCCTCAGTTGACCGGCTCTGAGAAAAATCAAGGTCGCCCATTAGAAATCACAAAACTAATCAATATCCGGCGCGAACCAATCTGACTTGATAGTTATCGTACTTAAAGGCGATGTTAGCAAAGCCAAAAGAGAAAGAGACGATCCAAGCATCACTACTTAATTCGATATAGGGCGACGACGACCAATAATAACTAGAAGCTGTGGTAGGAAAAATAGATTCATTAATTGCTGGACTGTGGCAAGCTATTTCGGTAATAGAAGTCAATTCTCTGACATTCGGTAATCGCCAGTCACTATTTCTTGCAAAACTGGTACTCTCAGCTGCATCAAGGGCTTCCTTCCAGTTGTATGTAATAGCTGTTTCCGTACACGTTGAAGATGCACTATCCCAGTTTTGACCAAGACTGCAACTCATCCACATTAAGCCCGTTTGATTATCTGTTGCGGTACCATTACTATTGGTAGTAAAGCGACTGTCCGGGCTTACCAATGTAGTAGATGAGTTACATGTTTGTGCTTGCAGTTGCCCTGAGAGTATTAGAATAATACTGAGTAACATAATATTTATTCTCTTGGTAGTCATCTTAAATTCCTGAGTAGATTTATTCAATCCATTCAACTCTGCCAATTTTTTTGAGAATATTTTGATATCTTTGAGAGTTTTATGATTTCCAACTGCGCCCATGGTGATTGTCTCATTTCGTGAATAACTAAATACTTACATTACACCAATATTACACATAAACTGCCTAACCTGTCAAGTTAGCATATTGAGTATGTTGCTGATATATATAATTTGATCCCAGTCGCATCTTTGCAGCGTAAGAGACCATTCTTGCCTTTAATGCTAATTTATCTTGCAATTACTTTGAACTATAATCCTAGAATCCTCAGTTGGACGCGTTTGAGTGTGTGTTTTTTAGGCTTAGTGGCGCCGACTAAAAAGCCGTTCATAGTCATTCTATGTAAGGCTTTTGCCGTCAAGTCAATAAGTCTAAAAAACGTGCAATCAAA
>JAAGZM010000109.1 GCA_024206355.1 Gammaproteobacteria bacterium
ACTTTTTGCGAGGGACAGCCTAGAAATGAAAAAAGCCCCATACTTTTGCAAGTATGAGACTTCTAATTTGGCTCCCCGAACTGGGCTCGAACCAGTGACAAACGGATTAACAGTCCGTTGCTCTACCAACTGAGCTATCAGGGAACAGTGTTCATCCAGAACGGCGCGAATAATAATCCGTTTTTCCTTGTGGGTCAACAGTCTTAGCGAGTTTTTTACTGTAAATAATTCCTATCTTGCAAATGAGAGCTATCCTTTGGCAATTAAGTTGGCGTGAAAGCCTCTCTGGCTGATACAATTGTCGGTCGTTTCGATGATTTTCTAGAGTGTTCATTAGTAGACAGGCAATAAGTAATATGGGTAAATCTTTTCAACTCGTTTCAGATTTTTCTCCTACGGGACACCAACCGCAAGCAATTACTGAGCTAATTGATGGCCTTGAGTCAGGACTTGCTCATCAGGTATTACTGGGCGTAACGGGATCAGGCAAAACGTTTACTATTGCCAATGTCATTGAACAAACACAGCGTCCTGCAATTATTATGGCTCCGAACAAAACGCTTGCCGCGCAACTCTATGGAGAAATGAAAGAGTTCTTTCCTAATAATGCCGTCGAGTACTTTGTTTCATACTATGACTATTACCAACCAGAGGCCTATGTAGCTGCTTCTGATACCTTTATTGAAAAAGATGCATCAATTAACGATCACATTGAGCAAATGCGTCTATCGGCCACTAAGTCGCTTTTAGAGCGCAAAGACACTATTCTGGTTAGTTCTGTATCTTGTATTTACGGTCTAGGTGATCCTAAGGCTTATCACGGAATGGTTATCCACCTGAAACGTGGAGATAAGTTGGATCATCGATATCTTATTAGACGGCTAGCAGAATTACAGTACACTCGTAACGATATAGAGTTATCTCGAGCAAACTACCGTGTTCGTGGTGATGTGATTGATATATTTCCTGCTGAATCCGAAAGAGAAGCGATTAGAGTTGAGTTATTTGATGATGAGATTGAAAATATCTCTCATTTTGATCCACTCACCGGTGCAGTCATCAGACGTTTGCCTCGAATAACGATTTATCCGAAAAGTCATTATGTAACCTCACGCGATACTATTCTTAATGCGATTGAATTTATCAAAGTCGAATTAGAGGAACGTCTTGATAACTTACGTTCTCATCATAAATTACTTGAGGCACAACGTTTAGAGCAGAGAACCAATTTTGATATGGAGATGATGCGTGAGCTAGGTTACTGTTCTGGCATTGAGAATTACTCACGTTATTTATCTGGTAGAAAGCCGGGAGAGGCACCACCTACGTTATTAGATTACTTGCCAGGAAACGCATTATTATTTGCCGATGAATCACACGTAACTATCCCACAAATAGGTGGCATGTATAAAGGTGACCGCTCTCGAAAAGAAACATTAGTGGAACATGGATTTAGATTGCCATCGGCATTAGATAATCGGCCACTCAGATTTGAAGAGTTTGAACGTATTGCACCACAAATTGTCATGATTTCAGCAACGCCAGGCCCATGGGATTTAGAACATGCCGGTCAAGTAGTGGAGCAAGTTGTTCGTCCAACAGGCTTGCTTGATCCGTTAGTAGAAATTAGGCCCGTTGGAACACAGGTCGATGATTTACTATCTGAGATCCATAAAAGGGTTGCAGAAAATGATCGTGTTCTAGTGACTACTTTAACGAAAAGAATGTCAGAAGATTTGACCGATTATTTGGCCGAGCATGGTGTACGTGTTCGTTATTTGCACTCGGATATCGATACCGTTGAAAGAATGGAAATTATCAGAGATTTACGATTAGGTGTTTTCGATGTACTAGTTGGCATCAACTTACTTAGAGAAGGGCTAGATATGCCCGAAGTCACATTAGTGGCAATCCTTGATGCCGATAAGGAAGGTTTCTTGCGCTCAGAACGATCACTGATCCAAACTATCGGTAGAGCAGCACGAAATATAAAAGGCAAAGCCATTTTATATGCCGATAGAATCACAGGCTCAATGCAAAAAGCCATCGATGAAACAGATCGCAGACGTAAACTTCAGGCTGAATATAATGAAGAGCATGGTATAACGCCAAAAACGATTCAAAAGCGTGTTTCAGATGTGATGGAACGCTCAGGTGAAAACTTCAAAAGCAATAAAGATAGGCGGAGAAAAGTTGCAGAAGCTGCTGCAAAATATGATGTTCATAGCCCAACCGAAATGGCAAAAACTGTGACTATGCTTGAAAAGAAAATGTATGAACATGCCAAGAACTTAGAGTTTGAAGATGC
>JAAGZM010000769.1 GCA_024206355.1 Gammaproteobacteria bacterium
GATGGTATCGTGACGATTAGTATCAATTGCGAGTCTCAGTTTAGTACCAACACCATCGGTGCCACTGACCAAAACAGGCTCTTTATAGCCTGAAGGCAGAGCAAATAATCCACCAAATCCGCCAAGACCAGATAAGACCTCCGGACGACGCGTGGAGCATGCGGTTTTTTTGATACGTTCAACCAGATCATTCCCTGCTTCAATATCGACGCCGGCATCTTTATAGCTTAGAGATTGTTGATTATCAGACTGACTCATGATGAATTCCGTTAAGCTGTTTTAAGAAAAATATGTAGAGGCGGAATTTTACCAGTTCAGCAGTTAATTTCCAGTAAAATTAGGTGTTGGAGCCAAAAAATAATGGGGTAATAGTTAAAAACAAATATTTTTTGACTATGATACCTACTCTATCTCAGCAACAACAAAGGCCTGCGTGTTGCTGCCAGCATTTTCGCTATGAAGCTTGTGCCTCGCATTTATTAGATCGTTCAAATTTCATGCAGCTTCTTTCCATTCATATCGATGATGAAGCCTCCCCCGCTTTGCAAAATAACCTATATTACTTTAGCTGATAAAAAAAGGGTTTGTTCTATAGCCAATCCTCAAAAAAATCTATAAAATCCCCCCAATATTTTTAACCTTTGGTTAAACTCTCAATTTTAGTAAGGTAAAGAGCAAATGGCTATCCTAATAGCACCGCACGGAGGAAAACTCGTCAATGGTTATCTTGACAGTGATCAAATCAACTCAGCAAAAGAAGAAGCACAAGAACTTCCATCTTGGGATTTAAATCAACGTCAATTATGTGATATAGAATTAATCCTCAATGGTGGATTTTCTCCACTAGAAGGTTTCATGAGCAAGCCTGATTACGACAGCGTTTGTAATGACATGCGTCTGGTAGATGGCACAGTATGGCCAATGCCAATTACATTGGATGTTACTGAAGAATTTGCTGAGACAATAGCTGAAGGAAATGGTGTAACATTACGTGATCCTGAAGGTGTTGTTATCGCTATCCTAGACTGCGACTCCAAATGGACAGCTGATAGAAAACAAGAAGCTGAGCAGATTTTTGGAACAACTGATAACAAACACTCTGGCGTTGATTACTTAGTAAACCGCACTAACCCAGTTTACCTAGGTGGTATGCTAAGAGGCATAGAAGAGCCAAGCCATTATGACTATAAAGCGCTAAGAGACTCCCCCGCCGAACTACGTGCTAAGTTTTCAGAAAAAGGTTGGAGCAAGGTAGTAGCATTCCAAACCAGAAACCCAATGCATCGAGCTCATCAAGAATTAACCTTTAGAGCTGCTCGTGATTTAGAAGCTAACTTATTAATTCAGCCAGTAGTAGGAATGACAAAGTCTGGCGATATCGATCACTATTCAAGAGTACGATGCTACGAGCATGTACTGGCTGAATACCCAGAGCAAACCACTGACTTGAGCTTATTACCACTAGCCATGCGAATGGGCGGCCCACGTGAAGCAGTTTGGCATGCGCTTATCCGTAAAAACTACGGTTGTACTCATTTCATCGTTGGTCGAGACCATGCTGGTCCAGGGCAAGACTCAAATGGCAATGATTTTTACGGCCCCTATGAAGCTCAGGAATTGATACAAAAGTATGAAGATGAAATAGGTATCAAGATGGTTCCTTTTGAAATGATGGCCTATGTAGAAGAGCGTGCAGGATATGCACCTGTGTCTCAGATTAAAGAAGGGGAAACAGTACTGAACATTTCTGGTACTGAGTTTAGACGTCGACTTAATGAAGGGTTAGATATTCCTTCATGGTTCTCGTATGAGCCTGTAATTAAGGAGTTACGTAAAACTAAGCCGCCCAGACACAAGCAAGGCTTCGCGGTTTTCTTCACCGGTCTTTCAGGTTCAGGTAAATCAACAATAGCAAATGCATTGATGATTAAGTTCTTAGAAGCAGGCGGTCGTGCGACAACACTACTCGATGGTGACTTGGTACGCAAAAACCTATCAAGCGAATTGACGTTCAGTAAAGAGCACAGAAACATCAACATCACCCGTATTGGTTATGTGGCGAGCGAGATTGTCAAGAACAGCGGCATTGCAATTTGCGCACCTATTGCACCTTATGCATCTACACGACGAATCGTAAGAGACATGATTGAAAGTTATGGTGGTTTTATAGAAGTCCACGTTTCCACATCATTAGAAGAGTGTGAAAAGCGCGACCGCAAAGGTTTGTACGCATTAGCAAGAAAAGGTGTGATACCAGAATTCACCGGTATCAGTGACCCTTATGAAGATCCTACAGATGCTGAGCTAGTGATTGATACGGCTCAATATACTGTGGAAGAAGAAGTTCAGAAGGTACTACTAAAGCTTGAAAATATGGGCTACTTGAAGTAAAGAAC
>JAAGZM010000110.1 GCA_024206355.1 Gammaproteobacteria bacterium
AAACAGGAATTAGCAGGTAATCCTATGGAAAATGGGGTTAAAGCGCTGTTAACATTAGCATCTTCACACAAAAAATACAGTGCTACAGTCCTCTTTCGTGATGAAGATTACAATATTATTAAAGGTTTTGCTAATGAGATCCTAGATCCGAACTTAGATATCCAGATTGTTCCAATCAGAAGTCAGGAAGCTAAGGACTTTAAAGCTATGGGTTACACGCTGGCATTTGAGATGGATAGTATTGGAATAGAAGGTGAACGTCTAGGCTTCTATACTGCTTACACTGGAGCAGCTACCACATTTCAGCGTACGACCTTTTCTACGACCTCAGAACAGTCGAAAGGTACTACCCTTACCCAGGTATACGTTAAGGATACAAACGGCATAGTGGGTCGGAAAATGGTCCGGAATGCTCAAAATAAGATATACCGAGAAGCTATGCAGCAGATGAATAAACAATTTACTTCCGAGATTGGTGATCTACGTAAGAATCGATCCAAAGAAAAGAGTCCTCTGATCCCATTGGTTAACAGTCAAGGTGAGGCATATGAGTATCGGGTAATCCTTAGTCATGCCCAGAAAGAAAAACATTTGAACCAGGACAAGCGAGTTGATGAAGTATTGGGATCAATGTATGCCAGTATGTCCGATAAGTTAGAGACTAGAAAAATTAACTATAGAGTCATTACTGATCTATATGATGACTACTCTCGAAATTTTGAAGATGAGCCTGAAGCTTTTGTTCGAATAGGGCAAAATGGTCGATATGGTGATTTGTGGGCTGTTATGCCTGAACAGTCTAAACAGTTAGTCAAAGAATTGACTGGTAAACGAGAATTGTATGTGCGTGCAGAATTGGTCGACTTAGTCATGGGGTATCGTAAGTTATCCATAAAGGATAGTGAACGATTCCAGAAATTACCCCCACTTGTGAAAGGTGTACTGGGTGTGACTGAAAAAATATGGCAGGAGATTGTAGCTTACGGTGCGGTACAGATTGTCATCAAGACACCAAAGGTTCTAATTGATAACGTTATCTCCAACACAATTATGTTGTTACGTGATAACGTGTCACCGAAGATGATTCTGGATAAACATCTTGAAGGTATTGCAGGTTTAAATGATTACTACAGTACTGTTCAAGAGATTCATGATCTGAATATCAAGTTACAACAGAATCCAAAGAATGGTGCGAATCAGTCACAGATAGCTAAAGCGCATGAGCGCTTACGGTTAAACCCTGTGCGTCCATTGATTGAAGCTGGTATCTTTCAATCAATTACAGAAGAGATTAACGTTTCTAAATTTACGGATAATTCTGCATTTAATAATACTCGGATTGGGAAGGCAGCGGTAAAACTTACGCCAACGTTTATGATTCCTGTATTGAAACAGGCATTCATGACTAAAGATACTTGGTTATTTAATACAATGATGAAAGCAACCCAGTACAGTGACTTTCTGGCACGATACACAAAGTATTCGTTCCTGACAGAAACATCTGAGTTTCAAGCTTTAGAAGGCCCGGCACGAGAAGCGGCATTACAAGAAATATTTGCTGATATCGTTGAGGATTATGTAAACTATGATGTGCCTCAAAACAAAAAAATGCAATATGTGAATGATATGGGTGGAATGCGTTTTACTAAATACTTTTTGCGTACTCAAAGAGTTATTACCAAGAAGTGGCAACAACAGCCCGTGAACATGGCAATATCCTGGGGGCTACAGTCTACTTTCGGTGACGTTCCAGATATTACTGATTCATTTATCTTTACATCAGATATTATGGGTAAAGTGAATGGGCCGGTTGGTCTAGTTGGTGATGCGATAATTCCGAAAGGCGCTGAATTAGTAGGATTGATTTAAGATAATCAAATAGGATATAATTGATATCCCCGATAAATGATGTATTACTGGAGCAGGTAAATGATTCCTAATCCCAC